>WRFP01000078.1 GCA_009778725.1 Propionibacteriaceae bacterium | reverse complement strand
CGTCGATCGCCGCGCCGCAAAGGCCCGTCGCTACTGAATCCGCTTGTGATCCAGTCGTAGATAGTGCGGCCCGGCCGTGAAACACGTTGATGTTGTCGTAGGTACGCTGGGCCGGGCCCACGGTCTTTCCGGTGAAATCTTCGTCACCGTGACCACGGATTCCCCCCAGGAACGTTTTCGCCCAGGGGCATTGGTGTGGGCCGATGGTTCGCGCCGTTTGACAGTACGCAGTTGCCGCGATCAGTCGTCTCGTACCGTCCTGAGATTCGATGAGGTGCCCGACCGTACTGCCGCCGAAGCCCTGACCGGAGCCCCACTGATCGCCCACGTCGACGCGGAGGAAACCCCCGCCGACCCCCAAGAATTCTACGACCACCAACTAGTAGGCCTGAAGGTTGTGACAACTGAAGGCGTGCCCGCCGGAACCGTCGTAAGAGTCGACCACCTGGGCTTCCAGGACCTGTTGGCCGTGTCCACCCCCCAAGGCGAAAGACTCGTCCCTTTCGTCAACGACCTGGTCCCCGAGGTCGACCTCGCTGCAGGCCAAGTCGTAGTCAACCCCATCCCCGGACTATTGAAGGACGAGGAATGAAACTCGATTACGTCACAATCTTCCCCGAATACTTCTCCCCCTTAAGCCTGTCCCTCCCCGGAAAAGCGATCGAAGCAGGCCTCTTGCTAGTGTCCGTCTACGACCTAAGAATGTGGACCACCGACCCCCACCGCACAGTTGACGACACCCCCTTCGGCGGCGGCGCCGGAATGGTCATGAAACCCGAACCCTGGGGCAACGCCCTTGACGAATTGTTAGGGGCCGCGGGTGACCATACGTGCTTGATCATCCCGTCTGCAAGCGGCGAACTGTTCACCCAAAATCAGGCTGTTGACTTGGCCGGATACGACCGCCTGATCTTCGCCTGCGGAAGATACGAGGGCATTGACGCCCGAGTCCCCGAGTACGCCCGTACTGTCGTCGAAGTGAGAGAACTATCTCTAGGCGACTACGTCCTCAACGGCGGCGAGGTAGCCGCCCTAGCCATGACCGAAGCCATAGTCCGCCTCCTCCCCGGCGTCATAGGAAACCCCGACTCGCTCCGCGAGGAGTCCCACTCCGACCTGTTAGGCCACCTACTGGAGTACCCGGTCTACACAAAGCCAGCATCCTGGCGCGGCCTAGATGTCCCCGACATCCTCCTGTCCGGCCACCACGGCAAAATAGCCCAGTGGCGCCACGAACGAGCGGAAGAAGTAACCCGAGAGCGTCGCCCAGACTTGCTCGGGCCAGTCGATGGGGCAGAACCCGAGGCGTGACCTGAGGCGTGGTTGAGACAGCATTGTGACGGGTTTCTATCCGCTCGTCAGCGGTCCATCTTCGGACAAGACAAAGGAGCCGAGATCTTCCGGCTCCTTATCAAACCTTCTCTCCACCGGTCAGCACCTGATCAGAAACAGAGAAAGAAACTACGGTGAATTCGAATAACTATATTTCTATCCGCTCATCAGCGGTTACTGATCAGTTACTCTAGTCGAACCCAAACACCCAATCAAGGGGACATTGGTCCCATACGATGTGGTTGTCCTCAGGCGTCACTTTTGTGCGCGGTGACCTGGATGGTGCCGAAACCGTGGGTTGTGAGGGGGCCGAGGCCGGCGTATTCGGCGAAGCGCAGATAGGAGTCGACCACTTGGGCCACGTTGGCGTCATCGCATCGGTAGGTGATGGTGCCGACGAAACCGTTCATCAGCTTCTTGCCATGGCTTTCGTGGGTGCGGTGGGGGATGGACTCTTCGACCGTGTGGCCGTCGATGTGGGATACCCACACGTTTGTGAGGTCGCGTTCGGTGAGTCGGGGCAGGCAGAAACCAGTACGGTTGCCGCTCTGGCCATGGAGGCTCTCCCAGCGACGGGACAGGCTTCCGACTACGGCAGACGGGGTCAAGAGGGGAGACGATCGTCTGTGTGAGGAGACAGATGTGGGGGAGACGCACGTGACCGTCCAGGATGTTGGGGGTGTCGGATCAGGACTGGCCAAGGTGTCCCAGGAGGTTTGGGCCAACAATTGGGGAGAGGATGTGACGGTGCCTTCCTGGTCGCCGAAGACGAGACGGACACCGGGTCTCATCCCTACCATTCGTTGCTCCACCGTGTCGGAGAGGGTACGCAACCTCAGGGTGGCAACATCACCATTGTCGTCTTCAGTGATAGGGGCGACGGCCCAATCTTTGCGGGACTCATGGTGGTGGGGGTTGTCATCCAGGATCATGCAGGCAACGGCGTGGAGGTGTTGAGGCTTGACCTGGCGGTAGTCCACCCCGGTGATGAGAATTTGATAGGTCGCTGGCATGAGGCTCTTGAATTGATGTGCGGTAGAAAAGCTGGCCTGCTAACAAGCTTTGCTGATCTTGTCTTGGTCGGGGCCGTGTCCTTCAACGCATCCGGTCATTGACATTGTCACAATGCCCTGCCCCCTCCCAGGATTTCCGCCTGGTTGGGGTCGACGCGGAAAATACCGTAGCCACTGTTTGTCTTTGCGCCCAAACCTACATGCGTCAAACCGTATTGAAGGATCATTGCGGCTGTTTGGGCCCATTGGGTGGCGAGTTCTGGGGGAGTGGCTTGGCAGGTGATTGCCACGTGGAATTTGGTGTGGGTGTGGACGCTGAGGAAGGGGATGGGGTTGGGGTCGTCGAAATCGGTGGGGGGAATGACTGGGGCGTACTGGCTTGTCGGTGGGGTAGAGACTTCGTTCGGTCTCATCACAGATTCAGGGGACTTGGTTGACCTCGTCGATGTTTCAGGAGTCTTGGTCTTTCTCTCCGGTGGTTCAGACGTCTTGCTCATTCTCTCCGGTGGCTCAGGAGTCTTTCCCTGTACCAAGCCCCGGCTTCTGTCCGCTCGCAGGACATCAGTGCTTGTCCGGTAGTACTCGGAGTGATGAACGGTGATGACATCTTGTTGGAGGGGGGCCATCATGCCGGAGTCGAGCCAGCCGTCCCAGAACGTCACGTAACCCTGGGCTCTGGTGTTGCCGGGGGAGTCGTCGCCGAAGATGATCCTCCGATGCTCGTCGGTGAGATCGGGGAAGGCCGACACCGACTGTCTGGCAAGACCTTTGAGGGCGCTTCCTGGCAGGTAGGGGACACCGTACGTGTGATGCAGGGCGATCCCCGCCTCGATGGGTGAACTCGAACCGAGGCCGATGGTGAGGGGGGCATCGGCGATCGCGGTGAAGATGACGCCGGGTGAGGATTGAATCAGGGTACGCCAGCGGTCGTACGCGCTTCGGTACAGGGGAGGAGTCCTCACGCCCACCACCCGGGCCAGATGGTCGGGGTAGGTCTGGCTCAACTCTGACTCGAAACGATGCGTCAAGCCGCGCAGCAACATTAACTTGGCGTTGGCCGTTTCGGCAGCGAGCACCGAGCGGGCGACCGCTGGTCTTGTGGAGGCAACAACCCTGCGATCCTGGTCGCGGGAAGCTGCGCCGATCTCACTCATTTTCGTCGCCCTCGTCCGACTCGGTCGGCGACTCCACGCCCAAGAGGCTCGAAGCCAGATGCTTGAAGAAAGCACAGGCTCCAAGCACCTGCTGGGTCGCCAACATATACGTCCCGGCATCCACCTGCCGGACCTGGTCGACCCAATCCCCCGCATCGGGCGCCAGTACGCCGTCGAGCATATGGCCGATGTCTGCCAGGAACAGACCGTACGCTGGTTGCCTGGTTTGCTTGGCCCGGTAGTAGGCCGTGGCTTGGACCAGCCCCGATGACATGACCATGATGGGGAACTGATAGCACAAGGTGCCGTACGTCTTGAGGACCTTGTCCTGGTCGGCGTACCGCTGCTGGAAGGCCGAGACCAGGTCGATGGCCTGGGCCAACATGCGTTGTGATCTTGTCTGGAACATGTCGCTACGCGCCTTCACTGTGGGCCACGGTTTCGAGAATCATCATCCCCTGGCCGGTGGTGCTCCTGCCACCGAGTTGCAGCCACGGCAGTTCGTCGACGATGGAAAGATCATTGCTCCGGCTGAGGATGAAGCTGGTCATCAGGGTCTCCGCGGGCAGGCTCTCCTGATACCACAGGCCGCCTTCCGTCACGGTCTTCTGGTCGGGTTGCAGCCGGATGTGGGCTGATATTTCCAGGGCCGTGTCGCAGAAGAAGGCGAAAACCTGGTCGTTGACAAGGCATAACCGTTCGGCATCCTGTCCGGTCAGTGTCTTCCAAAACTCCTGGAGCCCTGGATTGTCGTGGGGCGTGAGGTCCACATCGTTGAGGACGACCTTCCCGTTGATCACCAGACAACTTCCGCAAATCACCGCCTCATCCATGGCAGGGGCCGCCGGGCAAGGCAGGGTGTCGATGCCCAGGAGTCGTCGGTCGCGCACCAGCCGGTCAAGGACGAGAGGGCAGGTGACCAGGGCGTACGTCCCGGCAAAGGACGGTACGGGCAGGCAGAGGATGCGAGCATCGGTGAAGGTGAGATCGCCCATCGCGCCCAGTGCATCGCCGTACCCGAACCGCTGCTGAGCTTGCGTGGGCGTGACGGGGCTCGAGGCGGAACTCGGGTGTGGCAGGTCGAGGTCGGCACCATCCCGGAACGCACCCTTCACCGACGAAGCGGGGATGTACGGATACCGCGTGCCCGCCTCCCGGGCCGTCGGCGAATCGATGTAGCCGGAATTGTTCTGCCCCGTCCCGGCATGAACAGGTGTGATCGCTTTCCACAGCAGATTAGCGGTTTTCATGGGAATACCTTTCTTGGCCCCACACACCCCAGACAGCCAGGCCGTAGCCATCGGCCCGGTCTTGCTCGTTGTCACTGGTGGGTACGAGCCACAGGTTGGTGATGTCGTCACGGGTGAACTTGGTGGCGAGTTCCAAGAAGTACGTGCTCCCGGCCGGTGCAGCCCAGCGGGTCGCCTTGGGACCGCGCCGGCGGCTGTCATAGTCCCAACCGGCGACCGTCTCATGCCGGTTGACAGCGGCAGATATTAGTCTGGCACCACGCAAGGCCGACAGCTGCGGGGGAGGATCGGCAATCAGCGTTGGGCTTTGGTCGTCGCCGATCCAGCCGGGTTTCCAGCCCCGCGAGAACAATCCGGGGGTTGCGAGCTGGAGAGTCACCCGGGTGGTGGAGGTCAGTGTCGCGGCCAGGTCTGCATCGGCATCCAAGCCTGGCGCTGTGGTGTCCGCCCACGATGCGGTCACGCTCACGGGACGTCTCTCACCCCCGAAATGCCCCACAGTCGACAGTGTCTCCGGCGTGATCTCGTCATAACCGGGTACGGATTGCGGCACATCGATCGCGACGTACTGCGCCCATCGGGTGTGCTCCGGTTGTGCCGAAGCTCGGCCATCGCCGCCATCGTGCGTGGGGGAGTGGCTGCCACTTTCCCAATCCCGGTACTCCACGGCAAACAAGTGGCCTTCCCGGACGGCGTGAGTCGCGGGGTCGAGTCCGATCTGGATGCGCTCATCAGTCGGCGGCGGCGACACCTGAGCGGGAAAAGAGGTGGCCCCCGCGAGCCAGGCCGTCGTGTCCTCCCACGTCCAATACTCATACCCCGGCAGCGGCTTGACACCGTGTTCCGCACTCAGCGGGACCAATCCGTCAGGCATCGGACAATGCCCGTCATGCTCACCGGTCAGCGGTAGCAGGCGCATCAGCCCCGGCGAGTCACCCTGACCGTCAGTCCGAGTTTCTGGAGAGTACGGCACTGCTGTCGCCGGGGCAGGCAGGACCGGATCGATCCTGCCCCCGCGTTCCATGACCATCCACGACGCCACACAACGAATCTTCCGGGCCGCATCGGCCTGCTCAGGTGTCCACTGCCAATGAAGACTGTCGCCCACATGCGTACGGACGAAACCAGCAATGGTCGACGGGCCAGGGAAATCGAGGCTCCGCGCGCGGGTCGCGTCGGTGGCCCCGGTGAAGGGCCGGGCGTCGCGAAACAGCAGCGGTGTCAGGGCGTCGATGCGAAGAATGAAGCGGCTCATGGGCGCTCACCCCGTTGCTGGCCAGGATCATGCCGGTAACCGTCGACGCCGCTGATGAACCGGGCCACAGCCAGTGCGTCGACAAACTGACGTGCTTCCTCCGCCGACTCGAACTCGGGTATGTCGTTCGCCGTGATGGTCTGGGTTTCCAGGGCGATGCCCGGTTCGCTGTGGCGATAGACCCGGATCATCTCGCGGCGGAGGAAGTCGAATTGTCCCGATGGCCACGACCGTACGAGATCCCACAGTGCAAAAACTGTGCTCCGGCTGACGTGCCCATCTGTGGCGTGGTGGACCCACTGGTCGAGCCCCTCCTCGAAAGGCAGGGCCGACCATGTCTGCCCCGACGAGCCGGGGGACCACTGCTGGCGGACCTGAATGGGTTCGCCACTGCGCGGATAGACCCCGACGCACACGGCATTGCGTATTTCTTTGGCCTGTGCCAAACAAGTACGGGCGTCCGGCACAGCATGGCTGAGCGGCTCCTGATAGTGACAAAGTGCCACACCCACGGAAAGGCTGCCACCGCTGACGTACCGGGTGAACTCTTTGGCCAAGTCATGGGCGCATTCCAGGGCATCACTGACCGGCAGCAGGGCCATCACATCGTCGCCGCCCGCGTAGATCGGTTGTCCATGATGATCGGCGACGAGTGTCCGGGCGGCTGCCGCGAACGCATCCAGTTTGTCCGCGATCGCCCGATGCTGGCCCACGCTGCGGTTGCTCAGCATCGTGCCGACCCGATCGCCGTCGGCGACCAGAACAGCAAAATAACTGTAGTCGGGGCTCCAGGTGTCCTGATTGCCGTCGTCGCCCGGGGTTGTGTCCCAGAAACCTGACTGCCGGGACCGCTGGGCCAACTCGCGACTGGAGAGCACATGATTGCCAGCCGGGTTCACGCTTGTGAGGTCGGTCAGGTACGCCGTACTGAGAAGTCTCTTCAGCAGCGACATCCCATCCAGGGTTTCTGACTCGCGCAGGTGGACGGCGTCTTGGAGTGTGGAGGAGACTCTGCGCTCATTCTTGCCAGTGACGACAGAACTGCGAGACGGATCCAGCGGCGAATTGAAGATCCCCGCATCGTCCTGGAGGGTCTGCGGGAAGTCGCGGAGGGCTTTCCGCCCGGCCAGTAGACGCTCGACCTGGTCGCGTTGCTCCGAGTAGGTGGCTTCGTTGACCGGAACCCAAGCCGAATAAAACTCGAGATAATTGTCGATTTGTGATTCCGCGCGGGTCAGATCGATGTGCGATCTCTGACTCGCCGACCAGGTGCTGAGGGCCTGTTCCCAGGCCTCGGCCAATTGCTTCCGGGCGCGCGTTTCCGCGTCACGTGTGACCGCGCTGGGATCCTCGACGATACCCAGTATCTTGTTGGCCCCGTGCGATGTGACCGTGTGAGGGACGATCAACCCAACGCCAAACTTGTTAGTTGCTGGTGACGGTGGGAAAGCCTGCGCAGCAGCGGAGGTGATCAGACTCAAAAGCCGAGACCCGACGAAAAGGTCGGACGTCCGCCGACCGGCGGCGATGAACCCCTGGACCGGTCCGATCGACATGTTGACAAGAAAGAGGTCAGTCATCTCGGCCGCCTTGTGCACACCCACGGGGTCTCGTGGTAGTCGGGGTCTAAGAGATAGTGCCCGAGCGCCTCGCGGATCTGGCGGCCACCCAAAGGACCAACCGCGGACCGATCAGCGGCACTCAAGGCGATGTCGTCCGTACTGACAAGGCTTTGTGCCGCAGGAATCTGGGGGGAGAGCAGTTGAACAGCCTGCTCCCACACGTGCGGGGCGTTCAGGACGGCGATCATCGGTTGAAATCCGCCTGAACGTTGGATGGCTTTGGTGATGACCGGTGAGGTGAAGCGGTGGCGTTTTCCGCTCTGACTGGCCACCTGGATGGTCGTGTCTGCGGGGCCGCCCCGGCTGAAATGCAGGATCATGGGCAACCCGAGATCCGCGCGCGGGAAGCCGGTCACCAAGCCAGCTCGCGGGCTGCTGGACACAAGCGTTCGCGTCATCGTACGGATCGTGTCGGCTTCGGGATATCGTGTCCGGCCCGGTCGGGACCCTTGCCGGCTCTCCCGTCCGACTCCTTCGCCCTGGCGGAAACGCTGAAAGGCGCCCAGCGCAACGGCCCAGGCGTCTCGTGCGTTGGGCACTGGTTCACCGTATGTATACAGACACTCGGGAAGACCTGTCGTGAGCGCCGTCTTCGGCTGCCCCAGACTCAAAGGCAGCCGGGCGGACTCACTTCTCGATCCCGGCCCAGAAGCCGTGTAATCATACGTCAATGGTTGTTTTCCCGGCTGGGTTACCGTGAGTCTGGTGGCTTGAAGGCTGCCACACCCCCGCCGGGTCCGGCCTCCCACGCCTCCATACAAAAGGAAGGCCTCCACCGCTGGGACCAGGGCTTTCTCCATGCCGGGCCAGAAGGAGAGGGTGAGGTCGAATTCCACGCCAACAGTCACGTCCTGGCGAGCAGCACTCAATGGCCACAGTGCATAGGCGTACTTGTGAAGCCAACGGGCCAGTTTGTCCGGTTTCCCCAATCGAGTGGTACGAACACGAACCTGGCATCTGCCTGGATCAACCGTACTGCCGAAGATGTCGTTTTCTTCCCGGGCCATCTGGTCGAGGCTCTCAAACCGATGCGCGTTCACGACCCTCCACCAGTACCGCAAACTCCCGACAACTTCAGTCTGGCGTACTTCATTGGATGCCCGCCCAGCAACAGCCGACCCTCCCACCATGGGTGTGACAACCCTAAGATGATAAGCCAAAATAATACGAGGCTCAACGGGATCAGCAAACCATGGAGGAGATTCCTCAGTGGGCAGCTGGCGAGTCATGCACAGAACCTTTCTCTGTCCTCTGCTCCAAGTACGCAGCTTATCAGAGATCCTCTACCCGAGCCGAGGTTTTCAACCATGAAAACTGACCCTCAGGACCCGTTTCTCCCGCCGCTCTCGTCGCATATTTCTTTGGTTATGACAGACCTGAATGTGATCAGTCTGGCACATTGGCTACCCGGTGCGAGTCATCGTCTTCCCATCCGGGAGATCATTGTGACTCTGCGTGAGTCAGGCCGCTGAAACTCGAACTGTCAAGGAAAATGTAACGGCGATCCGGAGTGTTCACTGCTATGCTTGCAATGAATGCAAAGTCGAAGACCATTCTCACGAGAGGAGGATATCGTGGCGTCCACAATCACAGTGCGCAACCTCGATGAGGCCACTCAACTTGTGCTGCGGCATCGGGCAGTCGATAATGGTCGTTCCTTCGAGGCAGAGATTCGAGAGATATTGACTGAGGCGGCTCGTACCTCTCATTCTGCGAGTTTGTTTGAAGCAGCCGAGGAATGCCGCGATGCGCTCGCGGGGACTGACACTGACCTCATCCAGACATTCGTTGCTGCCCTGTCCGAGAATCGTGACGAGCAGCAACGTGAGGTGTTTGCATGATTATCCTCGATACGAACATTGCGTCGGTCGTCCTGTTGCCTGATCATCCCGATTTGTCGAGAATCCTCGGGTGGCAGAGAACCATCACAGACCAGGATATTCGTATCACGGCTATCACTCGGGCGGAGATCGTATTCGGTGTGGCAAGGTTGCCCGACGGAGCAAAGAAGCGTCATCTGTCCTGGTCAATCGACACTTTCTTGAAGCGGGCCAGCGATAAGACTCTGCCATTCGGCATCAGGGAAGCCGATCAGTACGGTGCCATCATGGCGTTGAGGCGATCACAAGGTCGTCCAATGGGCGTTCTTGATGCCCAAATCGCTGCAATCGCCAAAGTGGCTGGCGCACACGTGGCCACACGAAATGTGCGTGACTTTCAGGGGTTGGATGTGCCGG
>WRFP01000077.1 GCA_009778725.1 Propionibacteriaceae bacterium | reverse complement strand
TGTGACCGAAGTGGTGAAAGTTGGCGAACGAGCCATTGGTGTCACTTCGCTCATCATCGGGGCCGCAGCCCTGGCCGGGTATGTGGTGTACGCGTTCAAGCGGTCGGGCCAGGCTCTCATCTCACCGGCTCTGTTCCGGTCGAGGAACTTTTCCGCCGCCTTCATCTCGCTGTTCCTGGCCGGGTTCGCGACGAATGGACCTATGTTGTTGTTCCCCATGTTCTTCCAGAATGTCCGCCACCTCTCCGTGGTCACATCGGCTTTGTGGCTGATCCCGCAGGGCGCCGGGATGCTGATCACACGTCCCCTGGTCGGGAAGCTGACCGATTCGATCGGCGCGAAGTTTGTCGTACTGCCCGCCATCGCGATTACGCTCATCGGCACTGTGCCGTTCGCGTTCTTCTCATCCGGAACGCCATTTTGGCTGGTGTGGAGCGTCCTGTTGATCCGCGGCGCCGGGGTCGGCGGGTTCACCGTACCTTTGATGGCCGACTGCTTCGTCGGCTTGGCCCCACCCCAGGTGCCCATCGCCAGCGTCGCCACCCGGATCATCCAGAACATCGGCGGCGCCTTCGGATCGGCCGTCCTCGCGACCGTCGTCTCCACAATGCTCATCAACCACGTGGCCGACCTGACCGGGGCCTATCACGCCGGATTCATCACCAGCTTAATCTTCATGGTAATCGGCATTGTGCCTGCTCTCTTCCTCACGAGCAAGGCACCATCGCGGTCAGTCCAACCAGCGGTCACCACGACAAAGGCATAAGGGAGGGAGCCCAGGCTGTCAACAGATCCGTGGCCGAGAACGCCACATCGGCTGTCGCGGGGGCCGTACCTTCTGGGCTGATGGCGGCGAGTTTGGCGTCGGCTGACCTTGGAACGCGGGTACGGACTTGCTCCAAGGCGGCGATGTCGCGCTCGTTGATGCCTGTTTTTTCACGCCACTTGATGGTGCCGAGGAATTCGGTTGTCTCGCGGGAACTTGCGACGACGTCCACCTCCACCTGGCCGTCGCGGGTCCACCAGGGGAGGACGGACTCGACACCGGCCAGGCGTTCATCGGTTGCACCCAACAGCTCAAGGGCGTTGCGGACGATTGGCTCGACGGCATGCCCGCGCCAACTCGACCAATCGCGCTCGAAAGCGGCATGGGCGAGGTCGCCGCGGCCCCGGGCAATCACATCGACGTACCGTTCGACGTAGGGGAACCAGAACCGCAGATAGGGGTCGGTGATCCGGTAGCGTCGAAGGCGGTTTGACGCTGCCCACGCTGGCAGTTCGCGTACCACCAGGCGTTTGCCGTCGACCAGGGTCGCCAAGGCCCGCTGAGCCGCTGTTTCGACTGTTTTATTGACGCCACCAGTACTTGCGATGGCCCCGGAGATGTCCTTCAGGCCGATCTGAGCCGGTTCGGACGCGCCGACAGCGGCCAGGACCCGATAAGCTGCGGCGCTGTCGGTGAACTCCGCCTCAAGGATGAGGCGCCCAGTCGCCACCAATGGACTCAGGTCGTCAGTGAAGCACTCCCGTACCCAATCTTTCACGGGTGTCCCTCGACGCTTCAGGTCTGAAACGAGACGAGGATAACCGCCGGTCACGATATACGCGTCGAAGACCTCCATGGGTGACGCTCCCGGCAAGGCCGCACTTACCTCGGCGGGATTGAGGGCAGGTACCACCAGTTCCCGTACCCGGCCGAAGAGGGGTCGATCATGCTGGGCGAGCCGCTCCATCATGGCCAGGTCGGACCCGATGAGGATCAACAGGACAGGTAGTTTCTCTAACACCCGGTCCCAGACCATCTGGAGGACGCCCTCGAGCCCGGCAGTATCTCCCCCAGTCATCCAGGGGAACTCGTCGAGCACAGCGATGATCGGGGTGTCCGACGCGGCGAGCGCCAATCGGGACAACCACTCCCGCCATGACGCCGGAGCCTCGGGAAGATCGATGGGAAGCGGCATGCGCGAATCCGCGAAGGCTTCGCCTGCCACCTCCAACTGAGCGGCTTCGGTCATGCGATACAAACCGGTCACATAGACGTACGGCACCCCTGAGGTTTCCACGAACCGCTCGACCGCAGTGGATTTGCCTGCCTGACGCCGCCCCCGTACTGACAACAACTGGCCTCGCCCCGACTCACGCACCTCGTCAAGCCGCGCAGTGAGCCAACGGTGGACGTGTTCCCTCGGGAAGGAATCCGTCTGGGTCTGCGCTTTCATGGCTTCTCCTCAAATAACCTACATCAATGTAGCCTACATCAATGTAGGCTACTTATCACGTGGTTGGACCTACCCAACCAGGTTGGGCACACCTCCGCCGCGGAGAAAACGTCAGCAATCCAAGGGCTCAAAAACGAGAAGTTTGCTCAAGGTGGTTTTCACGGCTGAGTTCTCCAACCGGTCGAGGATCACTGCACGTTGTTGCTCCAAGTCGGTAGGAAGATGCAGTGAGTAGCGGAAACAGCTCTCATCCTCAGTACGCTCCAACTCGACCTCGACCCCGACTCCATTACTGGGACAACCATGTTCCTCCAGACACATGCGCGCTGTGATCGTCATGCAGGAAGCCACCGCAGCTTCCAACAGTTCGTGTGGACGAAGACCGGCACCACCGCCCACCCCATTCTTCATCGTGTCCGAAACCCCGCTATGGGAGCCGGTCGAATACTCAACCTGCCACAGGTCTGACAACGCTCGTGCATATACGCTCATAGAAAGCAGATTACTCTGTGGGCACCGGACACCACCACGGTGGTTCTTCGGCGAGAGCGGAGCTTGTTGAGTACGTGGGCGAGGTCACACAGTCATGGAATTCGGAGCATGATGGTGACCAGTCGGATAGTAGTCGGAGATGGCGTAATGGAAGTACGGTGGAAGCCGTTCCACGGCCCCTGTATCTCAACCGTTTGGTACAGTGGCGGGATCGCACGCCGATCAAAGTTCAATGAACGGGCTCATAGGTTGGTAAGGAATCCGACAGCACAACAATGAACGGCTATTCGCTTATGAAGGCGAGCTTGGAGCGATGTGGCTATGGGGAGTGGGATGAGCGTCCTCACGAGTCGCATCACAGGTGACGATGTGAAGATACAACAAGCAACTGGGTAAGCGACACCAGAAACCGCAAGGCGTCCGCCAACCACGAAGCTCGGATAGGATTAACGTGATTGATCGCTTCGGTGGAGAGGAGTACTAGTAATGGCAATATTGTGCGCCATGTCTCTCCTCAAACTGGGTGCTACGTTTGAGGACTACATGTCAAAGAGGCGTTCTCAAAGGAGGAAAGGTCGTCAGTTGGCATGACCGTCACGCCGCAACTCTGGTTCTCCACATCCACGTGTATCGAGCACGTCGTAGGTCTGCCCGCCAGTGGTGATGCGGCGCCCCTGAGCGTGATCTGGGATCAAGACTCGATCCAGGCAGTGCTCGGCTGGGTCCGACAGGTAGACGGCCTATCTCCGATGTTGGCACCGGTTCCGGGAGTCAGTGCGACTGAGCTCAAGCACCTCGCTCGCCTCGGAGCACTTATCTTGTCTCACCTGGGACGGGATGCGCCGGTTACGCTCGTCGATAATCTGTCAACATCAACGAGGATAATCCCACCCAGCGAAGTAGCTGTCGCATTTTCGAGACTTGCTGCGCACAACCCACACGGCCATCTTTCCGAGTTGTACTCCCAAGTGGTTTCCCCGCTTCATCGCCGATCTCTGGGTACATTCTTCACTCCGCCTGATGCCGCCATGTCGATCGTGAGCAGTTATGCAAGCCGGTTTGGTGCTCCCGAAACCTTAGTTGACGTCGGAGCTGGAGTTGGAATTTTCACGGAAGTGGCATACGCTCATTGGCCCTCGACTGAGGCGCATGCAGTGGACATTAATCCTGTGACACTTGGCCTCCAAGCGGTCGCCTCTCACGGCAAGTTGACTGGGAAAGCCTCGCTTGAGCTAGCCGACTACCGCTCCTGGCTGTCAGCGGCAAATCTCGGTGAGACAACATTGTTCTTGGGCAATCCTCCATACACTCGTTGGCAGTTGTTGAATAAGACAGACAGGTTGCAGCTGGTTATTTCTGCTGACGGCTTGGCTGGATCGCGGGCGAACCTTTCGACTCTCTTCTTGGCAATCACGCTGGCCAAGCTTCGGAAGAAGGACTCACTGGCTATGATCGTTCCTGCTGGATGGATGCGAGCTGAGTATGGTAAGGGCCTTCGCGAATGGCTACGACAGGCGCATCGTCGCCCAATCATGCTCAGACGGACCGACTCATGGCAGTTCCCGCAAGCTATCGTGGAAACCGTTGTTTTGGAGGTTGGCCCGGAGCAGACCTACAGGCAACCGATCCGGCTATTCAACTGGGCGCAAACGGAGTCACAAGAGTTAAGCCGAGATGGCGGCGCGGCACCCTTGACCTCGGCTCGACACCCGAAGATGGGTCAGTGCGCGTCCGTTGCCCTAGGGCTGCGTCTCGGCGATGTCCTTCGAGTAACTCGGGGAATTGCTACGGGTTCAATTCATACATTTGTCCAGCCTCCAAACCAATGGGATGACCTTGGCGTACCGGTGCACTTCAGGCGAACAGTAGTACGGCGCTTGCGGCGTGGTCTCTCCACTTGTGAGCCTCTGCTAGAGATCGCCGAGCTTCTCGTGCTTGAAAGCTATGTGAGAGGTTCAGAGCGTGGGCTTGAGGACTGGCTTGCAGCCGCCGAAGCAGCGGGCATTGATCAAATGTTTCTCTGCCGGAAGCGGTCGAAGTGGTATGACCTGTCATCTGAAGTCAGGACTCCGGACATCATTTTGTCATCATTGACTCGGGACAGGTTCCACGTTGCGCGCAATGACAACCAGTTCACTATCACTAACAATCTGTTTGGAGGGTACTGGGAACCCGCTGTCAATGGAAATCAGCGGGATCGTGTTCTGGAATGGCTGCGCACTGATGAAGGGCAGAATGCCCTGATGGTTGACGCCGCTGAGGAAGGGAACGGCCTTCGTAGGCTCAGCCCTCGTGCGGTAGCTGACCTCATCCTCCCCACGCGACTGATGGAAACCGGGGACAACGGCCATTTGTCGCCCAGACGCGTTAAACCGATCGGAGAAGCGTCGTGAATTCGCTAGGGTTTGTTGTTGACACACACCTTCTGAGGGAACTTGGCGATCTTCTCGTCGGGCGCGACAGCACCGCTATCGTGGAACTAGTGAAGAACGGTTACGATGCCGACGCAACTACTGTCCGCATCCACGCTGAGCATCTTGATGATCCAGAGGGCGCAGTCGTTACTGTGGAAGATGACGGAAACGGGATGACTGCGGATCGCTTTCGGTCGGCATTTCTACGGATTGCGGGGCGGGACAAAGAGGACGGGCTCCGCGTTTCCCCCCGCTTTCATCGAGCGTACACCGGACAAAAGGGTATAGGTCGCTTGGCGAGTCAAAAGATCGCCCGGATCCTTGAGGTGGCATCATATCCACGCTCTGGACTGTTCGCAGACGCCCGCGTGGGCGTTACCAGCCGGATTGACTGGGAGGAAATCGACAAGCAGGACCGCCTCGACCAGTTGACCGCTGGCCTCACGGTCTTGGAAGTGCCCGTAACAGAAAGCGTTCCCCCTGGCACAACCTTGACCATGAAGTCACTCAAGAGAAGGTGGATGCCGAGCGATATCGCCAAATTCATCAACGAACTCCAATCGGCACAACCACCTGAACTATTACTTAGAGCAAGCGCCGACGCGTTGAGCATTGTTGGCGAGTCCCTGCTAGGCGCACCTACCGTCAGAGACGTTCCTCCGCATTTAAAGGAAGATTCCGAGTCAAACCGTGATCCAGGGTTCTCAGTCCGCCTTTCTGGTGATTTGGCGGCGGGCGATGACCTCTGGCGTAGGGCAACAGAGGACTTTCGGTGGTGCGTGGAAGTTGACGTTTCTAGGGGTAAAATACGCTATCGAATCTCTCCAACGCTTGCCTGTGTTCGTGTGGAACCGTTGGCAAAACCGTACGACTTTGAGGCAACGACTGATCCGTCGCTTCGCTTTCAAGCCCGTTTCTTCATGATGCCGAATGCGAGTGCTCAGCGTGGACCGCTGAAGGGTTTTGTGCGAGCCACCAGCGGAATCCGCGTTTACCTTGAGGGATTTCGAGTCCTGCCGTACGCAGAGTATGGCGATGACTGGCTCGAAATCGACCGTGACTACCGATCAGGCCCGCGCTTCTACTCGATAGAATTGGACGAGTCAGCAAGTGACCCCTTGGAGGTCGACCCAAGAGAAGCACTGAACGCGGTTTCGAGTAGAGGGTACTTCGGAGCGGTTTTCCTCACAACGAGAGGTGCCCCTGGCTTGCAGAGCCTGGTCAACCGCGAGGGGTTCGTGCCTGGCCCGACATTTAGCGCCATTCGACAGATCGTTCAGGATGGTGTCCGACTGAGTGTGCGGGTAAGGCGTTCAATCGATAACCAGCGTTCCCAACTGAAAGCGCTGAGCGTCGGGGATGACTTGCTGCAGTCGAACGAGCCCGGCATCGAAGTGGAGGAGCATCGATATTCGTCTCTTGCTGGTGATTCTACGAAGCGGATTGAGTTTGACACTATAGCCTTTCACGGGCCATCAACTGAAGCACAACAGGCCATTGCCGCTGCGGCGGTTGCGGCTCAGGAGATCGGAAAAGACGAATCTGGAGGACCCGGTGGGTCGTTTGGATCGACATCCGTTATTCAGGTGTTGGATGGCTTCAATGCAGCCAATCGCGCGCTTGTTGCTCTTCAGAGTGTGCAGACTGAACTCCGGACGCTGGCGGGGGTAGGCCTGCAACTCGGGGCTTTTGTCCACGACATCAATGAGATGCTGGATGGTGTCACGAGTGTGCGCAACTTGGTTAGGGAGATGCTTGATCGTGCTGTCGACCCGAATCAGAGAGCTTTTCTACGTGCGACCTCGCAGGCTGCGGATGAACTGGCTCATACGCTCGCGCGGCAGAGTTCATACTTGACCGACGTACTCACTGCAGATTCACGTCACAGGCGCTCCAGGGTCAGGATCCCGGAGCGCGTCGACTCCGTCCTTCGGTACTTGGCACCTCGTATAGCGGGTAAAGCGGTCAGCGTTAGTGTTAACCTTCCACCAGACCTCCGAACAGTCCCAATGTTTCCTGCCGAAGTGATGATTCTCTTGACTAACCTTCTAACAAACGCGGTCAAGAATGCAGCCGACAATGGGCATATCTGGATTGACGGCGTGGACTCTGATGAAACCATCGCACTGACCATTAGCAACGACGGGGCCGTGGTAGACCTCGACGAAGCCGAACGGTGGTTCCTTCCCTTTGAGAGCACCACTACATCTGTTGACGAGGTACTAGGCCAGGGTATGGGGCTAGGTTTACCGATCGTGCGTGCACTTGTTGACGACTACAACGGCTCGGTCGGTTTTGTTCCGCCAGTTCGTGGTGTCGGCACGGCTGTGAATGTATCGCTGCCGAAGAAGGGAGACAGACGATGAACGGGCCTCCGAATGTTCTAATCATCGACGACCGAGATCAGGCGGCAGTGGTTGCAGACTTGTCACTAGCCGGGGTAGATGCGAGGTGGATCCCGCCGAACGACCTCACCTATGAGTCCATTGAACAAGCGGACCTCATACTGATCGATGAATTTCTCGAGGAATGGCCTTGTCGTGACCAACTGAAGAACCGACCGGGACTATACGTCCGAGACGGTCTTGCATTAGCTGGGGTTATCCGGTCTCATCTTGAGAATCGTGGTAGCGCTGTTACGGCTGATCAGAGCCCACGTCGAACCGCCATCGCTCTCCGTACGGGACACTTGAATGTCCTCGCCGCAGGAGTCCCAGCCTTTATGAGAGCGATCGCCGTGGCACGTCGGCATGACTTGGAGTGGGTTGTTGAGAAAGGCCTGTCGACACCCACGAAGGCCTTGGCTGAAGTTGCGTACGGAGCAGCATCCCTCCCGGAGGAATGGAATCCCCAGTTGCCAACCACACAGATGGAGTGGCTCGGCTTGCGCGACCAGATGTGGTGTGATGGGGCATTGTCTCAAATAGAGCAGTGCAGGCCGCCCTGGTCAATGCTTGCTGAGACTTCGGCTGGACGACACTGGTTAGCATGGTTTCTACAGGACATACTGCCGTTCCCAACATTTTTGGTTGATGATCTTCGCGCCGCAGGTTACCTAGGGTTGCACACAGAGGCGCTGGAACTCTTGCTTAATGGACAGTCGCCTCTAGCTGATAGGCTACGAAGTTGCGTCTACACCGGGCATCTGGCTGGGGTAGCCGGACGCCGGTGGTGGCGGGTAGGGATCAGTGATGTGCGCTCGTTCATTCTTGAGAGCGCGCCAGGACGAACAGCGAACGACATCGCCCACGGGGCAATCACTCTGCATGGAACACCATTACCGTGCCTCAAGGTAGTGGCCCCTGTATTTGAAATCGATTCTTCGTACAATGTGGTTGTCGATCCAGTTGAGGTGACAGACGCCGTGAGACTTCAACCTGATGGTTGGCCACCATACGCTGATGATCCATGGATGCGGACCGAGTCTATTGATGACGAACCAGAGTTGGCCAAGCTGATCGTGATGCAGGACCGTTACTGGAGTGATGATGCCGCAGACTCCGAATAGTTCGCTAGGGGTACATTTCTTGGACACGGGCCCACTTCTGTGTCTGGGCGGCTCCAATCGCCTCGCCGAGATGTTCGATGCAGGTTATCTTTCGCTTGCACGAGTGGTCGAGGCGGTTGTACAGGAGATCAGGCGGAAAGCAACAGAGCCACCACCCCAGCGTGGTACTGGAGTGCGCAAAGCAGCGAGGGCTGTTCAGGGAAGGTACAGGGCAACACTTCTCACACAAGCGATTCCCAGTTCGGTCGCTGAGTCATCGGAACTTTGCAAGATTAGAGACACCCTATCCACCCTCGCTCAAGAAGATAGACCAAATAAAGGTTTACATCCGAGTGAGAACTTAGGGGAAGCAGAGTGCATCCATTGGGCCGTCCTACAGTCTGCTGATTTAGTCACTTGCGACGCGGTAGCGCGAAAAGCGGCACATCAGTTCTACGTAACCTGCTGGTCATTCGTGGATGTAGTCCGTGTAGCCCTGGCTGATCAAACGGGTGTACGCCGGAATGAGGCATACAGAGATCTGTTGACCCTCGAACGATCCGACATCAACACAGGCGAACACATCTATAGTCAGCTCGACCTGGACCTGGCGAACCTGAAGGCGGGTTAATACCCCGCGCAATCCATAAGAAACATCCGATCAACAACAACACCCACCTGACTGCGGCCATCACTGCGGCAAACCGTCTCCACTGTTAGGCGTCGTGGGGTTGGGGGTCATGTTCTTGTGGTGCGGTGTCGGGGGGCGTCATGATGGCGATGATGAGGTAGGGCGGGCCTTACCGCCGGTGGTTTTCGCGTCTCCGGTGGGGCCTTGGCGCGTAAAGGCCGCGCTAGTTTTCTTGCAGACGGGGAGCCACAAACACACACATCAATATATGATCATTACTTATTGTTGTATATGCCATAATAATCCGACACTCAGGTTCGACCATGGAGTTCGTCAAAGTGTCGTGGTTGGGTCCGGGACGCTACAGCACGACTCAGCGAACTACTCGACACGTGCCAGACCATGGGGCCCCAGATCATCAGCCGGTGCGGCGTGCCCACAGCCGTCATCGTGTCAGTGGAACTGTGGGATGAAGTTTCCACTCAGCCAATGACCCTGAAAGATCTCTTGCTTAGCGACGATGTTCGATTCACGCTCGACGTACCTGACCAGGAAGAGACCCGGCATCGTCAGGTGAGTGACGTGTGAGTGATCGGTCTGGGTCAAGCACAGCTCAAAAGTCCAGTGTCACGCATCAAGCTGCTTGCTCGGCTCGGACATTCCT
>WRFP01000076.1 GCA_009778725.1 Propionibacteriaceae bacterium | reverse complement strand
CTGTGCCGGCACGCTGGCTCGCCGGTCGCCGCTCAACAGACGTCCAGTCTGCCCTCACGGCAACCGTCGACCCATCGCACCCCCACAGTGTCGCTCGCGACGCCAGCGATCGGTGGATTCGGGTAATAACCAAATCCGCCGATCCATTGTTCCTTTATGGTCCAATGGATCGGCGGATCTGTTCTCCCCCCACCTGGACGTTCGTCGACTGGCGTCCTGCTCTCAGTCGAGCATTGGGCGTGCAATGCGCCGCGAAAGCGAAAAGACGATGACAGGTGCCCGCTGTAGGGTTCGGGTTGCAGCCTGCTCCCTCATCGGTGGATGCAGGCTGGAAGGTTTCGAGGACGCCCAGAACAGAAGAAATGGTCAGAAGACTGTTCCGGGCGTCCCCGCCGGACCTGTGCGGTAAGGTCCTTCGGGTAAGTACGGCATGGGGCGTCGTCTCAGTCAAGCGCCTGGCGCATTGCTTCACCAGGCGCTGAGGTGGCGTGTGGACGAGCCCCGGAGCCTTCAGTTTCCGAGGAGCCGCGACAGGAAACCCTTGCTGCTCTGAGCAGCTGCGATTTCCTCAGGCGTGTGTTTTCCTCCACACCATTGGTCCTTGGGGACCATGGCCTTCACCTGGGCGATGTGCTGGCCGCAGCCAGCCCATGTTGTTTTTCCGCAGACGTTGCAGGTCACGGGACGGCACATGGGGTTTCCTTTCGTCGGTTTTTCTATTGGGGAGATTAGGGTTTCACCAGGGTGGTTTCGGCATCGCTGCCGAGCCAGGCTTTCAGGGTGAGCATGCCACCTGACAAGGTCGCCGAGTCGAATCCGGCGGCCACGAGAACGCGATGGGCGATGTACGACCGGACTCCGGACTGGCACATCACGGCCACCGGCCTACCGGCGACCAACTGGCGTACCTCATCCAAGCGGCCCCGCAGTTTCGTGTGGGGGATGTTGACGGCCTCGGGCAGGTGCCCGCTGGCGAATTCGGATTCGGAGCGTACGTCGAGCAGCGAGACTTCCTGCGAGCGTGCCCAGTCGAGTTGTTCGGGGTGCCACAGCCGGGTCTGCCCGGTCACGACATTGTCCGCCACCATGCCGATCATGGTGATCGGGTCTTTGGCCGCGCCGTACGGAGGGGAGTAGCACAGGTCGAGGTCCATCAGATCGGGAGCTGTCAGCCCGGCCCGCATGGCGGTGGCGAGGATGTCGAGGCGCTTGTCAACCCCGGCTCCGCCCACTCCCTGGGCTCCCAGAATCAGTCCTGAGTCCAGGTCGACATGGACCATCAGGTGCATCTGGGTACTGCCGGGGAAGTAGCCGGCGTGGTTGCCGGGATGGGTGTGGATGGTGGTGTAATTGCGACCGCTGTCGTTCAGGGTGGCCCGGTTGGCACCGGTCATCGCGGCTGTCAGCGACCCAACACGGACAATGGCCGTACCCAAAGGTCGGGGGGTGGGGCGGGCTGTGAAGGTCCCGGCGATCGCGTCGGCGACCAGGCGCCCGGCCCGGTTGGCGGGTCCGGCCAATTGAATCGGGCGGCGCTTGCCCGTCACCGCGTCAACACTCAAGGTGGCGTCGCCGACGGCGTAGACATCGGGAAGGTTGGTGTGCCCATGGTCGTCGACCATGACGTAGCCCCGGTCGGCGGCCAGCCCGGCTTCCACGAAAACCGCGGTGTCCGGAGTTCCGCCAACGGACAAGATGACGATGTCAGCGGCGATAGAGCTCCCGTCGGACAGTTCGACGACGGCACGGCCCGAGTCGTCGGTGACGGCAGTGGCTGCCACGGATTCGCGGACGTCCATGCCCAGCCGCCGCATCTCCTGGGCGACCAGCCAGGCCATTTCCTTCTCCAACGGAGGCAGGACGTGGGGGGCGAATTCGACCACGCTGACGGCCAGCTCGCGGGCGGCGAGAGCCTCGGCGGCCTCAATCCCGATGAAGCCTGCTCCCAGCACAACGGCCCGGGTGGCTCCCTCGGCGGCCATGCCACGCAGGGATTTCGCGTCTTCGACAGTACGCAGGGTGCGTACCAGAGGATGATCCAGACCGGGGATGGGGGGTTTGGCGGCCAGTGCGCCCGGCGACAGGACCAGGGCATCGTACTGGAGTTCCTGGACCGATCCGCCCGCAGACACGCTCACCCGGTGGGCGGCGGCATCCAGGCCGACGACGCTGTGCCCGATGCGGACATCCAAATTGAGGGAGGCGGCCAGGGACGCCGGAGTCTGGAGCAGCAAGGAACCTTCGTCCTCAATTTCACCACTGACAAAGTACGGAAGACCGCAGTTGGCGAACGACACATAGGGGCCGCGTTCGAGGACGATGATGGAAGCAGATTCGTCCAAGCGGCGTAGGCGCGCAGCAGCCGACATGCCACCGGCGACACCCCCGACGATGACGTATGTGTGTGGAACCATGCTACGAGTATACCCCCGGGGGTATCCGTTTCGCCAGATCTATTTTTAAACTCGGTATCTTGTGTTGCGCAATGAAGTCTGACAGTGATAGCGGTGTGATAAGCGAGTATGCGATGACGGAGGCTATTTTTCTCTGGTCGGTACAATCCTGATTCAGGCTTGTGAAGGACCACGGCCGGGTATACCCTAGGGGGTATTCTTTTCGTCACATTGGGAGTACTTAAATATGGCCAGATTAGTGATACTGGGTGCAGGGGTCGCCGGCCACACCGCTGCACTGCATGCCAGCCGGATGCTTGGCTCGGGACATGAGGTCATTGTGGTCTCGCCGAACTCGAATTGGAACTGGATTCCATCCAATATTTGGGTGGGAGTCGGCAAGATGCCGGTTGAGAAGGTGATCTTCCCGCTGGCTCCCGTCTACCGCAAGAAGAAGATCGGTTTCCACCAGGCCCTGGCCTTGTCCATCCACCCCGAGGGCGGGGAGAACCACCAGCGCGGATACGTGGTCGCGAAGTCGACCATGCCCGGCAGCGAGGACCGCCTGGAAGAGATCGAGTACGACTACCTGATCAACTGCACCGGCCCGAAACTGAACTTCGGCGCGACCGAGGGACTCGGGCCAGACAGCGGTAATACCTTGTCGGTGTGTACAGCGGCCCACGCCACCGAAACCGCGAAGCACCTTCAGGCGGCCATCGCCCGGCTCAAGGCCGGAGAAAGCATGCGCTTCGTCGTCGGAACCGGTCATGGCACCTGCACCTGCGAGGGGGCCGCTTTCGAGTACACCTTCAACCTCGATTTCGCGCTACGCGAGGCCGGGGTCAGGGACAAGGCCGAGGTCGTCTACCTGACCAACGAAGCCCAACTGGGCGACTTCGGCGTCGGCGGACTCATCTTCACCCAGCAGGGCTACCAGACGACCTCCAAGATCTGGACGGAATCCTTCTTCCGCGAACGCGACATCCATGCGGTCCTCGGGGCCCACTGCACCAAGATCGAACCGGGCAGGGTCCACTACGAACAACTTGACGGCACGATGCACGACCTCAGTTTCGACTTCGCCATGCTGTTGCCACCCTTCCGGGGAGCCGACCTCAAGGCGTACGACCGCGAGGGCCAAGACATCTCCGACAAGATCTTCAACCCGGCCGGCTTCTTGAAGGTCGACGCCAACTATCAGGCCGGCGCCTACGAGAACTGGCGTGCCGCCGACTGGCCGAAGACCTATCAGTCGCCGCTGTACGACAACCTGTTCGCGGCGGGGATCGCTTTTGCGCCACCCCATCAGATCTCGCAGCCACGCACCTCGCCCAATGGCACAGTCATCACCCCGTCTCCGCCGCGTACTGGGATGCCGTCGGGCATGATCGCCAAGGCTGTTGTCGAGACGATCGTGGACCGGATCAAGGGCAACGGCAAACCGGCTCACGAGGCGCCGATGACGAAGATTGGCGCAGCCTGCGTCGCCTCGGCCGGGATGAGCTTCCTCGGAGGCACGGCGGCTTCCATGACCATGAACCCCATTGTGCCTGACTGGGAGGCGTACCCCGCGACCGGGCGCGACCTCAAGGGCACATCCGGTGAGATCGGCCTCGCCGGCCACTGGATGAAGCACCTGCTTCACGTGCTGTTCTTGTACAAAGCCAAAGCCCATCCCCTGTGGTGGGTCATCCCCGAGTGATCCCCGTACCCGCGAAAGACACGACAATGAGCATTCCCGATCCCGCTGCCCAGCAGTCCATCCTGGCGTCACCCCTGCCGACCCCGTCCACCCTCAAGCATCGCCGCAACCTGTTTTATCAGTTGCTTCGACTGGCGGCGATCAACATCAAGATGGTCAGGGTGATCGCAACCGGGCGTCATCTGTGAGACCGATCTAACCAGCGTCATTCCTGGTCAGCGCCGCTTCTTGCGGTCCTTCTGCGCGAGGATGTCCTCGACCGGCCGAAAGAGCCAGGAGTCGACGGCCACGAAGGGTTTGGCGAAGACCAGCCAGACACCACAGGCCATCAGGGCGACATCGCGTGCGATCTCCCAGGGGTACTGTGCCAAAGCCTTGCTGGGGTCGACGGGTCCGCCGGTGCCGAAGCACCCGCAATCGATCGAGATTCCACGCGCCCACACACTGATGATGGCGATCACGAACGCCAGCATGAGCAGAGCGCCCAGGGCCCCCATGACACGGGTGAACAGTCCCACGATCAAGACGATGCCGAGCGCGATTTCGGCGAAGGGCAGGGCGTAGCCGACCACACGCGCCAGGTCATAGGACAAGATTTGGTACGACGAGGTCGACTGCACAGAACCGGCCAGATTGCCCACCTTGGACAGCCCAGCCCAGATCACAACCGCGCCGAGGATCAGCCGTGCCGCCAGCGAGACCCAATTCTTCCAGTCACGGGTGGCGGTGGGAGCGGGACTAGCCATGAATCAGTGCATCCGGGCTATTCGGGCCGGAGGGCCGGCCCCGTCGGGATGTGAGCGCAGGTTTAAAAAACATGGTTCCATCGTACGACCAGGTTGACCCATGGCGTCGCTCGCGACACTGTTGGGGTGCGATGGGTTGGCGGGTGGCGTGACGCCAAAATCCATGGGATATTCTTCGACGGTCACATGGAAGGTTGAAGAATCTCTCAGGGAACTCGAATAAATGGCATGTGACTAGGTAATATGGAGGATGGACGCCCTCATTGGTGCGGACCCGGCCTGTGGATGACCTCTTTTTTGTCGTTGGTCCGTGACAGACTTGATCCTATGTCCTATCCCGCCTATGGAACTTCCCCGACTGGGGCGCAGTTGTCTTCGTACCCGGGTCCTGCTCCACAGTATCCGGGTCCTGCTCCACAGTATCCGGGGTCTGCTCCACAGTATCCGGGGGGGTACGGCTCCTCAGGCAAGCCCAACCCGGTCAAACTGTTCACGCCCACGCAGTTGAAGGACTCGATGCGGTTTTTCCAGGTTCCGGCGCGGAAGTGGTGGTGGGGGCTGATCTGTCTGGCGGTCTTTTTGGTGCTTTTCTATGGCATGCAGGTCGCCGTCGGTGTCGGAGTCGGGCTGGCGCGCCCGCCGTGGACGGACGCGCTCCTGCACGGGATCACGACCCCGGCGACGTTCCTGTTGAACAATCTCGTCATTGCTGGTGTGATTCCCGTCGCAATAGTGGTGTCCTGGTTGTTCTATCGTCAAGGATTTGGCTGGTTGTCGTCGGTCGTGGGGCGGTTCAGATGGAAATGGATGCTCATCCCCCTGGGGATTTTTGTCGCTGGGTACGTCGTTGAGACAGTCATCGAGATCATCCTGACTGGCCCGACTGACTACGGCCTACATGACTTACAGTTCAAGTCGTACACATGGTTCATGATCATTGCCATCTTGCTGACCACGCCCTTCCAGTGCGCCGGGGAAGAGTTCATGGCCCGTGGCCTGCTGCCCCGGTTGGTGACGGCCATCATCCCCTTCCGCTGGGTGGGATTGGCGTTGTCGGCGCTGATTCCCAGTGCGTTTTTCATGTACCTTCACGACGCCCAGGATCCGTGGCTTAACGCCAACTACTTTTGTGTGGCTCTGCTGATGTGGTGGCTGGCCTACCGAACCGGTGGGATCGAGGCGAGCATCGCTCTTCACATCGTCAACAATATTTTCTCTGAATGGACGCTTCCGTTCACCGACTTCTCGGGTCTGATGGATCGTAGCGACGGGTCGAGCGGTCCCCAAGTCTTTGCCTACCTACTGGTTCAACTGTTATTGGTCGTGCTAGTGGACATCATCGCCCGTCGCCGGGGGTTGGTACGGTTGGCCTCTCCTTGCGCCGTGACACCCCAGGTCGTCAAGCCCACAGGCTGGGTGACTCGCCTGGCCCAGGCGGCCCAAGCCGCCACCAAGGCCGATCTTCCGCGAATCGAGTCCACAGTACGCGAGGAGCATTCGCAGTATTCGTGGATGTCAGCCGTACCGACTCCGCAGCGCAACCACATCTATGTTCCCCCGGGCTATCTGCCGTATGACCAGAGCCCGTCAGCCCCACCGCTGCCAGGAACCGCGCCCGCCTCATCGTCCGGCACCCATGGGCCCCTGGTCACGCCGACTCCCGCGCATCTGCTCTATGGGACGCCGGTTTCCTCGTCCCCAGTGAATCCGTCATGGGGGTCTCCCGGTTCTCCACCATCAGGTGGTCCGTCGCCGTGGCTGTCGGACTCCTCGTCGTCGCTGAATCCAGCTGCTGGATTGTCGGTGTCCCCGTCTGTTCCGCTCACGCCCACAACTGCGAGACCGCCCGCACCACCGCCGAGTCCGCTCGCACCGCCGAGTCCCTTGACACCACCGAATCTCTTGACACCATCGAATCCCTTGACACCACCGGCTTCATCCTTGCCTCCGTTTGCATCCATGCCACCGGCTTCACCTGTGCCACCGACATTGCCGACAGCACCGACATTGCTGAGTCCTCCTGTGCCACCGACATCACCTGTGCCACCGACATTACCGACAGCACCGACATCACCGACATTGCCGAGTCCTCCCGTACCGGCGCGGGGATGGCCTTCCGAGGGCAGCGATCCGCATCAGCCTTCGTGGGACACAGATCCTCGCCGGGCTTCGAGCTTCACTCCACCAACAGGTTCTCCGGCGGTCTTCTCAGCGTGGGTGGAAGCACCGACAGGGCAGTCGCCGTCAACAGATTCTGCGGCGGTACGGTCACCCTTGGACTCCGGGGCCGATGAGAGCGAACCCATCCCCACACAGGTTGAGCCAGAGCCCAAACCTCGCCGTCCAGTCGGCCCACCACCATGGCCGGTCACGCTGAAGACGCCAGGGCTCGCACCGATGTCCTCACCTTTTTCGGAGAAACCACCGTTCACGCAGCCGGAGAGTCCCAGGAACGAACCGCTTCCTTGATCGTTCCGATCAGGGGAGGGCGGACACTCAGTTCGGTGACTCCGCGGTCGATGAGCCGGCCCACGGCGTCCGGATGTGACGCGAGATCGCCACAGACTCCGACCGGTTTGCCCGCGAAGGCCCGGGCCGCAATGCCGATGAGGTCCCACACGGCGGTGTTCGGTCCCTGCCAGACCTTGGCGACATGGGGATTTCCCCTGTCGGCCGCGAGAGTGTACTGCGTCAGGTCGTTGGTGCCGAAGGAGATGAAATCGGCCACCAAGGTGAAGTCCTGAGCACGCAGAGCCGCCGCCGGGGTTTCCACCATCATTCCGACCGGGACTTGCCGGCCCACGGCGCGCTCCAAATCCGCCATCCGGGAACGGACCCAGACCATCTCCTCAGGGACCACGATCATCGGGAACATGACTCGAACCAGGATCTCGTGGCTTGCCAAAAGGACACCGGTGAGTTGTTCGTCCAACAGGTGTGGCAGACGTTGGATCGCGCGAATCCCACGCTCGCCCAACATCGGGTTCGCCTCTGGATCCTGGGGGAGGAACGCCAGGGGCTTGTCGCCGCCAGGGTCCCAGGCCCGTACTGTGACCATCCGTCCTGACAAGGCTTTACCCATCTGAATGTACACGTCAGCTTGTTCTTCTGCTGAGGGTGCGCGGTCCCATGTTCCGAACAAGACTTCTGTGCGTACCAGACCCGATCCGTCAGCCCCGGCCTGGTCCGCGTCGATGGCGTCCTGGACGGATGCGATGTTGGCTTCGACGAGAATACGAGAACCCTTGCGCGTGACAGCCGGATCCCGGGACAGGCGACTGGCCTGTTGGGCGGCGTCGGCACGTCTGGTCGTCTCGGATGTCAGGGCCTCAATCTGTTCCGGGTTGGGACTGATCCACAGCTGATTCTTGACCGGGTCGATGGCCACCGTCGTGCCGTCGGCAATGTCGTTCGCCTGTTCGCACCCGGTGACCAGGGCCACACCGCGAGACTGAGCCAAGATCGCTCCATGACCCGTGGCACCTCCGGATGTCGTGATAATTCCCAGACAACGGTCCGGGTCGACCGACCCGGCAGTGACAGGGTCCAACTCCTTAACAACGAGGATTCCTGACAACGATCCCGCTGTGATGGGCTGGCCGGTCAGCGCCCGGACCATCATCCGCCGAAGCCCCCTCTGGTCTTCGGCCCGGGCCCTCAAGTACGGGTCGTCGATGGTTTCCAGTTGATCGGCCAGCGTCGTGAACCAGGTCTGGATGGCATCTACCGCCGAGGCGCCGCCACGGACCTGCTCACGCACATGCTCGATGGCGTCGGACAACATCAGCTCTTGCACCTCGTAGATGCCCTGGGGCGACTCCTTTCTCAACTGGTGGAGCGCGTCTGTGACCTGTGCTGCGGCCTGGTCGAGCCGAGTTTCTTCTGTGCCGGGGTCTTCCGGACGGTAGCCGGACAGGTCAGGAGTGAGGCGGACATGGTGGACCGGTCCGATCGCTATCTGTTGTCCGGTCCGGGTGGGATCTGGACCAGCCTGCTTGCTGCTGGTCGCCCCTGGGGCGGTGCTGCTGGTTGGGGTGGTGTCGGGAGGAGCTTGTCCTTCGCCGAAATCCTCGTGGGCCAAGCGGGTCAACTGGTCCAGTGCCTCTTGCGCCGCCCGGCCGGTGACCCGTACCTCCATCTGGTCCCCGCACCGCAAACCCAGGGTTTGCAGCAGAGTCAGGCTGGACGCGGGAACCGGGCCTTTGCCCGACGACGCGTTGGACACCTCGACGGTTGCGTCGAATCCCCGCAGGCCCGACACCAGGGCAGCCGCCGGGCGGGCATGGAGTCCGTGCGGATTCCTGATCGTCCACGAGAAAACCAGGTGGTGCAGACGCGCGGGGGTGGTGCCGGAGCCGTCCTGGCCGCCCGCGCCGGCAGCGGCCACGAGCACTGGTTCGCCCGACTCATGGTCGTCTGGTCGCCCAGGCTGCGTACTGGCCGTCGATTCACTGCCTGATAATTGTTCCTGCTTGCCAACCAGGCCTCGTACTGCTTCTTGGGCGGCTTCTTCCAACGAAGCGCCTGTGCTGGCCGTCACGAGAGCGGCGACCAAGCCTTCGACCAGGGGTGCCGGAGAAATCACAGTACGGCCACTGACTTCGGGGTCGACGAACTCCCGCGCCATCTCGGCCGACAGGATGGCACTGCCCAGGTCGACGAGGACGAGCACCCCGTCGGGTGAGTCCACGGCAGTGATGGCCTCGGCTATGGCTGTTGCATCGGTTCCGAGGGTGACCTCATCCAACCCGGAAGCCACACGAAGCTGCGGACGGGCCGATTCGGGGACCATCTCAGCGGCCAACCCGGCGGCGGCAGTCCCCAGCGCATGAGAGTGTGAAACAACAACTATTCCAATCATGATTCCCTCTCGTCAGGATGGGCCCACAACGGGCCTGACTTCAAAAGTCCGGACCTAGCCCGAATCCACCGATCGCTGGCGACGCAAGCGACACTGTGGATTTGGACATAGGTCGGGCGCCGACGATGGCGCCCGACCTATGAGCCTGGCTGTACCCCCTAGGAAAGAGTACGGCTGGCTGCTTCAACAAGCATCGTCATCGATGTGGCGCCCGGGTCTTGGTGTCCCTGGCTGCGTTCCCCGAGGTACGATGCCCGCCCTTTGTGGGCGACCATGGGAATGGTCGCGTCACGGCCCTGGGCGCAGGCAGTGGCGGCTGCGGACAATCCAGCCGCCACACCTTCGCCCGCATGGGCGTCGTACGCATCAAGG
>WRFP01000075.1 GCA_009778725.1 Propionibacteriaceae bacterium | reverse complement strand
GTCGATCCATGCCATCGGCTTGTCAGAATGGTTGTTGTGGGCGTGCCAGTTCCAACCAGCCTGCGGAAGGAAGTCTCCGCGGTTCATCGGGATCGGGTCGTCACCAACGATCGTCCAGACACCGGACCCCTCCACGATGAAGCGGAAGGCGTGCTGGGTGTGACGGTGCTCGGGAGCGTCCTCGCCGGGCATCAGGTACTGAATGGCTGCCCACAGGCTGGGTGTGGCGAAGGGGTGTCCGCCCAGACCAGGGTTTGCCAACGCGATGGCGCGACGTTCACCGCCACGGCCAACAGGTACGAGTTCGCCAGCCTTGCCAGCCAGGCGCAAGAGGGTGTCCCATTTCCACAGATGAGGCTGGGTACGACCTGTCGGCGTCGGTTCGAAAGGCATAAGGTCATCGATCTCATTCCACAGGGGAATGAGTAATTCCTGCTCAAATCCCCGGTAGAGCTCTTGGAGTTCAGGGGAATCCACAGGTTGTTCAGACATAGTGTTGATTGATTTTGGACTCATGCGTGTAGTCTAGGGTAAATCCCGACTGGCAGGAAAGGAAATTCTTTTTTGCAGAATAGGCCTTGTGAAGATGGAAAAAATATTAAAAAAACCGCCACCCTACGTGATCACGAGTGTGGACCACGCTTTACGCATCGCTGCGATTCTCCAGTTGGAGGAACACCTCACCGTGACCGATGCGGCCCGGCGCCTGGCTGTCGCCCCCTCAACAGCCCACCGACTTCTACAAACCCTCGTCTACCGGGACTTTGCGGTCCAGGATAGCAATCGCGCTTACCGTGTGGGGCCCATCTTAGAATTGGCTGCCCAGTGCATGTCCATGGCCACCCGTCTGCGCGCCAGTTCAGCACCACACCTGCGTTGGTTGGTCGACCATCTTCACGAATCCGCCAACCTGACGATCCGGACCGGGGTGGCGGCTCGTTTCATTTCCAGTGTCGAATCAGACCAGATCCTCCGGGTCGGATCCCGGGAAGGTATGGTCTTCCCTGCCCACCAGACCACTGGCGGGCTTCTGCTCCTGGCCGAATTGACGTCCGAGGAACTTGCCTCCGCGTACGCCTCGACCAGACAAGGCGAGCCTGGTGCCCGTATCCCTGATCTGAAGGCCCTGGCGGTCGAACTGGCCCGGATCCGCCACTACGGATACGCCATCAATTCCGAACTGTCAGAACGCGGAGTGATTGCGGTCGGTGTGCCGATCCGGGACACCGATCATGTGGCAGTGGCGGGGTTGTCGGTCTCGCTGCCGAGCGTGCGTTTCGAACAAGCACGCCTGGCGACGATCCTGACCAGCCTGCGCCGTGCCGCGTCTGCCATTGAGGCTGATTTCGCCCTGACATCGGTCAGCCCCCAACCGATGCCAGTTCTGGCCGAGGTTGGCGGCGCATGAGCTCGATTGCGTGACGACACGGGAGTGACCCTTCAGGCTTTCTGACTGGCCAAGGCGGTCAGGGACTTCTTGGCCACGGGGACCAAGACAACGAGCAAGATACACGCCAGCGCGACCCCGAGGCCGAAGGCGATGTAGTTGTACGTGACGCCATCGGCTTTGGTGGGGGCGCCGGCCTGGAGGAAGCCGCCGACCAGCGGGGCGATGACGGCGCCGATCCGGCCCACACCGAGCATCAGGCCCAGGGCCGATCCGCGCAACAGGTGTGGATAGTGGTTGGAGCAGGCGGAGATCAACAGGCATTGGGTGCCATGGGTTCCGATACCGGCCATGACCAGGGCCGCATAGACCAGGACCACGCTGGGGGGATTGTCCGCATTCGGCGGGTTGGCCACCAGGATGAACAGTCCGATCGCGCCCAGGAGAGACGCTGCGGCTCCAGCCCACAAGGAGCCGATCTTCGTACCGATGTAACCCATGATCAGGGCGCCGATCATCGCGCCGAGGTAGAGCACGAGGGTGAAGAACAAGGCCGTGCCCAAGGCGATCCCGCTCGAGCGCATCAGGGAGGGCAGCCAGGTGGCCAGACCGTACCAGGCGAACAAGGTACCCACGGTGGCGACGACGAACAAGATGGTGACCAGGGCGAATGGCTTGGACAACAAGCGGGCGAACCTGCTGAAGAACGAGTGCTGTGGCTCAGCTGTGTCATGTTCCTGTTCCAGATCCGGTACGACATGGTAGCGGGTTTCCAACTCCACGGCATGGTCAGTTTTGCCGGTGGCGCGCAGCCAGACGGCCGACTCGGGCAGGAACGCTGCGGCCAGCGGCAAGATGATGATGATGCCGACCAGCGCGAACAAGAACATGAACCGCCATCCCATGTTGTCGGAAGCATGTCCGAGCACCGGGATGCCGAGGGCTGTGGCAACGATCCCGCCGATGGGGACACCGGACATGATGATCACGGAGACCAGCGGGCGCCGCTTCTGATCGGAATACTCTCCAGACAGGGCGCTGGCGGTCGGTACCATGCCACCCAGGCCCAGGCCGGCCAGCAGGCGGACCGTGCCAAAGAAATACATGTTGGGTGAGATCGCGCACAGGGCGGTCATGACCGAGAACCAGGACAAGCAAAGCAGAACAGTCTTCCGGCGGCCAATCAGATCCGCCAGGGCACCGGCGAAGACCGCGCCGATCAGCATGCCGATGAAGGCCATGCTGCCGAGAGTTCCGGTACTGGATGGGGTCAATCCCCAGGTGTGGGGCAGCTTGGGTGCCGCCGCGCCGAAGACGGTGAGGTCGTAGCCATCGAAGACGACGAGCAACCAGCACAAGATCAAGACAAGTAGTGCGGCGTTGCTATTGGCAACCTGGGAAACACACCATTTCCAGAATCTGGCTATGGGATTCATGATTCAACCCTCCTCTGCGCGAATGACGCGCCTGCGCAATAAGCCGACATGGTACATAGGTTTTTTCAAAAAGAATAGAGCCGCTTGGACACCTATGCCGCTTGCTTTTTGAATGTAACTGCTATTTCTCATTAAGTACGGAGATGACTGCTCGGAGTGACGTGACAGAATATTGTGATATCTGAGTCGTCAAGGGAATATGTCTGGTTTGTGTTGTCTTGGCGACCACGTCACCAAGACGGTCAACGATGATGGTCTCTGCCAAACCGACAGGGTTCGCGTACTGGCGGATCAGGATGCCCTGAATCAGGGAAGCGCTGTGAATCTGTTGTCCGGTTTTTATTGTTCAGACGGAGCAGACTGAAGTCGACTATTGTGATATAAGTTCGGCTTGTCGCCCTCAGTCCCCTCAGACCCCCTGGTTCACCGCGGCAGCTTGTTGGCTCACCCGGGCGGCCAAAGAATTCTTGGCGACAGGGATCAGAATGACAAGCAAGATGCACGCCACCGAGACGCCGAGGCCGAAAGCGATGTAGTTGTACGTGACGCCGGTGGCCGCGTCGGGGGCACCAGCTTGGAGGAAGCCGCCGACCATCGGGGCGAGGACGGCACCGATGCGGCCCACGCCGAGCATCAGACCCAAGGCCGTGCCGCGCAACATGTGCGGATAGTGGTTGGAACAGGCGGAAATCAGCAGGCACTGGGTGCCATGGGTTCCGATGCCAGCCATGACCAGGGCCGCGTAGACCAGGACCATACTGGGGGGATTGTCCGCATTCGGCGGGTTCATCACCAGAATGAACAACCCGATGGCGCCAATCAACGAGGTGACGGCTCCCGCCCACAACGAACCGATCTTCGTACCGATGAAACCCATGATCAGGGCACCGGCCATCGCGCCGACGTACAACACGAGAGTGAAGAACAAAGCCGTGCCCAGGGCGATGCCGCTGGACCGCATCAGCGAGGGCAACCACGTCGCCAGGCCGAACCACGCGAACAAGGTTCCCACCGTGGCGACGACGAACAAGATGGTGACCAGGGCGAATGGTTTGGACAGCAGACGCGCGAATCTGCCGACGAAGGAGACTCGCGGTCCGGAAGAGGTGTGCTCGTGATCGGGATCCGGTACGACGTGGTAGCGGGTCTCCAATTCCCTGGCGCGGTCGGTCTTGCCGGCGCCCCGCAACCACACCGCAGACTCGGGCAAGAGGGCTGCGGCCAGGGGCAGGACGATGATGACGCCGACCAGCGCGAACAAGAACATCAGCCGCCATCCCCAGTTGTCGGACGCATGGCCGAGGACCGGGATGCCGAGGGCTGTGGCGACGATCCCGCCAATCGGGACACCGGACATGATGATCACTGACACCAGAGGACGTCGCTTCTGGTCGGAATACTCTCCGGACAAGGCGCTGGCCGTCGGGATCATGCCGCCCAGGCCCAGGCCGCCAAGGAGACGGAAGGCGCCAAAGAAGTACAGGTTGGGCGAGACCGCGCACAAGGCGGTCATGACCGAGAACCACGACAAGCAGAGAATGACTGTTTTCCTGCGGCCGATCAGATCCGCCAGTCCGCCTGCGAAGATGGCGCCGATCAGCATGCCGATGAAGGCCATGCTTCCCAAAGTTCCGGTGATCGATGGTGTCAACCCCCAGGTGTGAGGCAACTTCGGCGCCGACGCGCCAAAGACAGTGAGGTCGTACCCATCGAAAACGACGAGCAGCCAGCACAAAATCAAGACAAGTAGTGCGGCATTACTATTGGCAACCTGGGAAACACACCATTTCCAGAACTTGGCTATGGGATTCATCATCAACCCTCCTTGGCGTGAGTGACCACGCATGACCGATGAGTCGACATCGTACATAGATTCTTGCAAAAAAAATAGATCCACTTGGACAAAAAATATTGGCACCGATTTCCAACCATGGGTTATCGTTGTCCCCTTCCTAGAACATCTAAACTGGCACAGTGACATTCGCTGGAATCCACGAGGAGACTCACATGGCCCACAAGACCACAGACCTCCCCCACATACGGGACTCACGATGAACGAATTGAGCCGGTTCGTCAAGGCGCAAGAAGGTTGCTTCGACCAAGCGCTGGCCGAAATCCGGGCAGGTCGTAAACGGACCCATTGGATGTGGTTCATCTTTCCGCAACTCGCCGGACTCGGGTTCAGCCCGACTGCCCGGTTTTACGCCATCATGAACCTCGACGAGGCACAACGCTATCTGGCCGACCCGGTGCTCGGCCCCCGCCTGACCGAGATCACCCAGGTGCTGCTCGGCCTGTCATCTCGCAATGCCCGTGCCATTTTTGGCTACCCGGACGATCTCAAACTGCGCAGCAGCATGACCCTGTTCTCCCAAGTCAGCGGGTGTAGTCCGGTCTTCGCCCAGGTCATCGACGAATTCTTCGACGGGCAGCCCGACCGGGCAACACTCACGCTTCTCGGTTCTTGACGACGAGGGGAAACCACACTGAATGCGTGACTGGTGGCAGGACGCTTTCGCCGCCATGGCAATCGTCGACGGCCTCACCCAATCCCCAGTACGACAGTCACCGTGATGACGACATCGCGCCGAACCTGCGCAACAGTGGTCTGGCGGCAACAAGGCTTCCGATCAACACGATACCGGCGAGCATGGTCACTATCTCGAAACTGCCTTCCAGGTGAGTGGCCCACTGTGGCCACACCGAGGACGCTCCCGACGTACTCCCCAATCTCAGTGCCCAGAAGCCCAGGGAAACGGACATCAGGGCAACACCGGCCAGTGCTGTCATCGGCCGCCACCTGAAAGGAGCTTTGGTCACGAACATCAGGACGATCCCAATCCCCAGAAGTGTGCTGCCGAGGGCCGCGATCACCAGATAGGCGACCTCGGCCAATTCCTCCACCACGGCCGGCAGCCAGGACGGCCCGGCGGCTCCAGTGCCCATGTTCTGAAGTATGCCAACCAGGACCAAGAGGGCGAATGCGCCTCCTGCAAGGGAAAACACATGTGTGGGCAACCGAGGGACAAACTGCGATTTCCCCAACCGCATTCGGGTTAAAACTGTCTTCACTGCAGCTTTCATCATCATCGCTCTGGTCGTACGAGCTGACCTCGACTGACGCGGGCGCACCCGGCCAGATCCTCCCCACGACAAGGATTCAGACGCGACCAGGATGGCACCCACCATCGGTATGGCCGTATAGACAACAAGAGACAACCCCTTTTCGACAATACCGAGTCCGACCATCCGCCCACCCGGCAGGTAGGACAGCACCACCATCAGGGCACACGCCACCAGAACGGCCTCGATAGCAATCAGGCCAACCCAGCGTGAAGTGTGTCTGACGACAGTGACGTCCTGCCAACCCATGTCACATCCCCTGACCTCGCGACGACATCTGCGGTGTCATGGCGGTCGTAGTCTCCCAGGCCCTCCGGGGAGACACAGTACGGCTCTCGGCGTCGGTGCCGGCGTCGAACTCGTACCACCCGTCGATGGAGCGTCTGCTCACCGGCCCGACAACCCGCTGAACGGTCGAAGCCGAGCGGCACCGATGCTGCATCTGGTCGTTGATCGACTTGATCTGCTCGAACGTCTCCTGCCATGCCTGAGACCTGGCCGGCTTAGTTCCCAGTTGATCCATCAGATCGGTCAACTTGCACAACGCTTCATAGTCTTCGGACATGGTGTCGACGCCCAACGCGATCTCACTGACCGCGGGTGTCCGGCACTCATTCTTCACCGGAGCAATAGGAAAAGTGGTGACCGCCTGTGGCCCCCACGTACTGTCCACGCCCGAACCGTACTTGTCACCAGACATCGCCTGCGACAAATCCTGCATGGTTGCCAGGCCCTTCGCTGTGTCATTCATCGCAGTCTCCTTTTCTCAACTGACATGCTGATCGGTGGATCAGGTGGTGCGGGAAGCACCTGTTATCAACTTAAAACCTGCGCGATATCATGTCGATGGGACCCGAATCCCCCGGGACTCAAGTCCCATCACCCGCTGTCACTGTGCAGGTCGTGGGTTCTTGAACAGTACGACTTCGACTCGGTCTTAACTCCGAATCCACCGATCCATTGCTGCTCCACGACACCATGTCGGCACGCTAGCTCGTCAGGCGTCGCTCAACTTCACGTCCAGTCTGCCTTCACGCCACCCGCCGACCCATCACACCTCCACAGTGTCGCTCGCGACGCAAGCGGTCGGTGGATTCAGGTCGACTGGTATCCCCGTCAGGTACCGCCGCCTTCTCGAGTCCTCACACCGTAGCGCCCCTCATCATTGGGTTGGTTGCATGGTGCCGATCAGCCGGACGAAGGGGCGGGCGATCACCAGGAGTCCGAAGATAACGAAGCCGGACAGCATGGTCACCGACTCGATGCTGGCTTCTAGTTCCATGGCCCACCAGGGCCATCCGGACGACGATCCTGAGGTGGCCGCAGTCCTCACCGCGTACGACAGGATGGACACGACCAACAATGCCACTGCGGCCCACGGGGACATCTGACGCCACTTGTCAGCGAAGCAGCTCAAGACCACGAGTAAGATTCCCAGTCCCAGGAGCGTACCTCCCAGTCCTGAGGCTAAAACGCTGGCGACTCCCCGGAATTCCGACCAGACGATCACCAGGAAGGACGACGAACCACCAGCCACGTTGACATGTTTCAGGAAACGGATCAGGACCATCAGGAGGAAGGTGATTCCTGCCAGGGCGAACACACGGGGGTACAACCGCCGCAGAGATTCGGGGCTATCGAGCGACTTCAACATGAGAAACCTCCTTGACAAACTCCTCCTCGTCGAAGTAATCGTCAAAATCCTCATCGAGGTCCACCAGGTCGAAAGCCCTGTCGTCGGCATCTTCATCCAAGTCCAGGTCGGAGGAATCGTCGTCGCAAGAGTCTTTCTGGGAATCAACGTTGTTGGTAGCCATCAGGACAGGTGCGGCGGCACCCAGTCGGTTCCACACAACAACCACAACCCAGAAGGCCACCAGGACGCCGCCGGCCATCGGGATGCCTGTGTACACGAACGCCGACAATACGGAGATCACTTTCGCGCCGAATCCCAGCCCGGCCAGCCACTTCCCTGGTACGTAGGAAAGACCCACCAGGACGACAAATCCCAACAACGAGGCCGCGAGACCGACAAGTCCGCTCCACTTGGCAATGCGCCTGATCGAGTCATTTTCATGCCGAGCCATGTCACGCCCCCATTCGCATCGACGACCACTGCGGTGTCGTACTGAGCGTTGATTCCCATGCCCGACGCGGAGGTACGTTCCCCAGGGCACCGTCCAGGGCGGAGCACCCGACAGTGGGATGCTCATCGATGAACCGACCGCCGTGAGCCCGTACTGTCAACGACGCATGCAGGTGTTGCATGTGGTCATTGACCGATTTGATCTGCTCGAAGGTGTCCAGCCATTGCGGCGACCGGGCCGGCTGACTGCCCAACTGGCCCATCAAGCCGGTCAGCATCCGCAACACCGAGTACTCGTCTGAAAGCGTGTCCACAACCAACGACACATCACCGGATCCGGCCACCTGACACTCATCGTCGGTGGATTTCCCCCGTACGGAGGTCACCACACGAGGCACCACCGTACTGTCAACAACCCCAGCATCCTTACCAATGGACATTACCTGCGAGGCTCCTGGCTCAGGAACCACCCCTGTTCTTGTCTTTTTCATCGTAGTTTCCTTCTCTGTTTTTCTCGCAGTCGTGCGACACATGAACAACCGTTAGACATCAACATACGACTCATGGTGCCTCACGTCGATGGGACCAAAGTCCCACTGGCGTCAAGTCGTATTTCTGCTTGACTTCGCGGGACATGAAGATCGCACAGAGCCTCACCACGAGAAGGTGAAGAACTCCTGTCTGAGATTCACTGTGGTGGCGGTATCACGTCGGACCTTCTCAGCAATGGCTTGGCAGCAACAAAAGTTGCGAATACCACCAAACCTGCGCGCATGGTCACTCTTTCAAAATCGCCTTGTACCTGGATGTACCGATTGCTGGCGAGCGACACTGTGGAGGTGTGATGGGTCGGCGGGTGCCCTATTCTCAACGCAAGACGGGGCTGACACAGATGTCAGGCTGGTCCGACACCTCTGCCGGACCAGCCTGACATCCTATTAGAAGTACAGACCTCCGCCACTCACCACCAGAAGGAACTGAAGAAATGGCTGATAGCTTGCGACAGCTGGGTCCAGAATGACGAACTCGAGTGAGTCGAGTGCTCGGAGATCGGTGCAGGAGACGGTGTCGCAGTCGTCGGTGCAGGAGTCGGTCTCGCAGTCGTCGGTGCAGCAGTCGGGGCCACGGTCGACGGCGCCGCAGTCGGTGTCGCAGTCGTCGGTGCAGGAGCCGGGGCCACGGTCGACGGCTCAGGAGTCGGGGCCACGGTCGACGGCTCAGGAGTCGGGGTCGCAGGCGCAGGATCCGGAGTCGCGGGCGTCGGCTCAGGCGTCGTCGGAGCAGGAGTTGGATCCTGTGGGATCACTGGGGCTGGGGTCGTCTCCGTCTGGTTTTGGCCTGCAATGGCATTCACTAGTTGAGTCAAGGCTTCGACTTGATCCACGAGATCTTGGATTTGCTGGGAGAACACCGACGTTTGGCTCATTGAGTCCATCATTGCCTGCATCTGGGCAGCCAATGAAGAGATCTGATCCTGCAAACTCTGGATCTCCGCACTCTGCTGAGGTGCGAGAGTGGTATCTTCGGGGCTGGGCGTAGGAGTGACATCCTCAGGGCTGGGCGTAGGAGTGACATCTTCGGGGCTGGGCGTAGGAGTGACATCCTCAGGGCTAGGTGTAGGAGTGACATCCTCAGGGCTAGGCGTAGGAGTGACATCCTCAGGGCTAGGCGTAGGCGTGACATCCACTGTGGGTTCTTGTGCACCCTGGTCCAACTGGTCCTGAACCTGAATCAGCGCAGCAAAAGTGGCCTCCCACTGGGCAGAACCCGTCTGTTGGTTGTCCAACAGATTTGCCAAAGCAGTCCGTTGATCACTCAACGGCGCAGACCGATCCACGGACTCAAAAGGATCAAAAGGTTCCACAACAGGTACCTGAAACAACTGCTCTTGAAGAGAAGTGATCTTATCCATCGTAGCGATCCACTCAGCAGACCCACGATCCTGCGTGGGCCACAACGCTAACAGGTCCGACAACTGAGAACTCAAATCCTCCGACGGCGAACCCGACACATCCTGACTCGGAGTGGAATCATCCGTGCCCACCGTCACATCATCT
>WRFP01000074.1 GCA_009778725.1 Propionibacteriaceae bacterium | reverse complement strand
TGCCAAGCAGTACGGTGTCAGCCTCGACGACCTCTACGTTGTCTCGATCGTGCCCTGCATGGCCAAGAAGTACGAAGCCGCCCGCCCCGAGTTCGCACCGGACGGCATCCGGGATGTCGACGCTGTCATCACTACCCAGGAGTTCATCGAGATGCTGTCCCGGGTGCGGATCGACCCTGCCACCGTCGAACCGTCCACCTTCGACGAACCCTACGCCCGGGTGACCGGCGCCGGAATCCTGTTCGGCGCTTCCGGTGGTGTGGCGGAGGCAGCACTGCGCATGGCCGTCGAGAAACTGACCGGAGAGTCTGTCGCTGACCAGATCGAGTACGTCGATGTCGCCGGTTTCGAAGGGGTGAAGGAAGCGAGCGTCAGTGCGGGCGGGCGTACTGTCAGGGTCGGCGTCGTGTCTGGACTGGGTGCGGCTGAACCCCTGGTCAAGCGGGTCATCGCCGGTGAGAATGTCGGCTACGATCTGATCGAAATCATGGCTTGCCCCGGTGGGTGCATCTCGGGCGCCGGCAATCCGGCCCCCGAACGGGCAGACGAGTTGCGCGCCCGCCAGAAGGTGCTGATCAGCATCGACAAGACGTCCAAGTACCGCCGGTCTCAGGACAACCCCGACATCCAGAGGTTGTACGACGAGTTCTACGAGGAGCCGAATTCCGAGGTGGCCCATCGGTTGCTGCACACGTCGTACGTCCCCTTCTCGGAACAACGGCCGGTGTTAGACCAATTGATCATGTCGACAGACGAGTTTTCCGGGTCGACGGCTTCCGGGTCCGGTGGGCCTCGGGACCCTCGTGAGTGACCAGGTGACGACATGACCACTTCCGCACAAGCAGCCAACCAGAGGACCCGGCACCGCCCCGTCATCCTCTTTTCCCTGGTCACAGCCCTCTTCGCCCTCGTCCTGTCGGGTTGTTCCGCGTCAGGAACACGGTCGTCTGCGCCAGAGTCGGGTGCCTCGAACACCATTCGCGTCGCGTCGCTCAAGGGGCCGACCACGATGGGTTTGGTGTCGATGATCTCAGACCCCGACTCCTATTTGGGTGACGCGGTCTCGGCAAGCTTCGACATGGAGGGCACCGCCGACGCGATCACGCCAAAGCTGGTGTCGGGTGGGATCGACGTCGCGTTCATTCCCGCGAATCTGGCCGCAGTGTTGTACTCCAAGGACCCCGAGATGATCCAGGTGGCTGCCATCACAACCTTGAATGTGCTCTATGTGGTGACCAAAGGGGTCGACATCGAGTCGGTCGACGATCTGACGGGCCAGATCGTGTATTCCACCGGCTTGGGCACGACTCCCGAGGCGGTTCTCGACACCGTCCTGGCCGCGCACAATCTCTCGGACCAGGTTCATGTCCGCTATCTGTCCGAAGCCTCGGAGGTGGCCGCCCGACTGGCATCGTCTTCCCAAGCCATCGCCGTGTTACCTGAACCGTACGTGACCGCTGCGATGTCCAAGGACCCCTCGATCAAAGTGGCCATCGACTTGGGTGTTCAATTCCAGGCCGCCACCGGATCCCCGGTGGTGTCCGGAGTCGCCGTGGTCCGTCAAGAGTACGCCGACACTCACTCCGATCTGGTCCAGACCTTCCTCAAGGGGTTGGCTCGTTCAGCCTCACACACCGTGTCCTCCCCTGACACCACTGGAATCCTCATCGCCGACCAGGGCATCACCCCAACACCTCAGATCGCGACCCAGGCGATACCGCGCTGCAGCATCACCACCATCACCGGACATTCCGTCCAAGTGGCTCTGGACGGGTACCTCGCTTCCCTGTATCGCTCGAATCCCTCGTTGGTCGGAGGTACGCTTCCCGACTCGGAATTCTATTGGACCTGAACCCGAATCCACCGATCGCTGGTGTGAAGACCATCCCTCACAGATGACTGCATTTTCATCACTTGCTGTTTGATAAGCAAGTTCGTTAAAGTACTTTCTGAAAACCTTATACCTTGACAAACGGCATTATTTCTGAATACTTTGGTGTCTGGTCCGAGGCTTGCCCTGGTCCTCCAGCCGTGAGTAACCGCCCACTATTTGTTCGCCTTCACTCACACCAGATATTGTCAAAAGATCCGTACGTATGACGGCGACGACAGGGCTCACGAGCATCCGGTTCAGGGATCTGTCGATATACAACGATCCATGACGGCTCATCCTCAACTCGATAAATTATCGATAAATAGTTTTAGATCCCTATCGTTGGATCGATAATCTCCAGTATCCGGTCCAGATCCTCTTCCCCGGCGAATTCGATCACGACCTTGCCGTGCCGGGCACCCATGTCGACCGATACCCTCGTGTCGAATTTGTGGGACAGGGCAGCTGCCAGTGTCACCGCCCGGGGATTCTCCGCCTTTTGCCGCACAGATCGGCTGACCGGTGTTGACACAGGTCCGCTGGACAGTGTGACTGCCTCTTCTGTCGCGCGCACAGACATCCCTTCAGTGATGATCCGTGTGGCCAGCTTCTCCATCGACTGTGCGTCATTGAGACTGAGCAGCGCTCTGGCGTGCCCCGCACTGAGGACTCCAGCGGCAACCCGCTTCTGAACAGCAGGGGGGAGCTTCAGCAACCGAATTGTGTTCGAAATCTGGGGTCGGGACTTCTTCAGCTTCCCAGCCAGCTCTTCCTGGGTGCACCCGAAGTCAGACAGCAACTGCTGATACGCTGCTGCCTCCTCCAAGGGATTGAGTTGAACCCGATGGATGTTCTCCAGCAGGGCATCCCTCAGCAGGTCCTCTTCTTCGGTCGGCCGGATGATGGCGGGAATGCTGGTGAGCCCTGCTTCCTTGCACGCCCGCAGGCGTCGTTCGCCCATGACCAACTCATAAGACCCCGAGGCCAGTGGTCGTACGACAACTGGTTGGAGTAAACCGACCTCCCGAATCGACTCGGCCAACTCGGTCAGTGCCTCAGGATCGAACAATGTCCGAGGCTGCTGAGGATTGGCCGTAATCGAACTCAAAGGAATCTCCGCGTAGTGCGATCCACGCGGTAGTTCTTCTCCTGGCTCCTCATCTGTCGCTCGATTCACCGTGGTTTGCTGAAAGAGCTCGCCGAGTCCGCGTCCAAGCCCGGTCTGTCTGTGCGTCGCCATGTGTACTCTCCTCATCCTGCCTGCCGAGCGATCTCGGCTGCCGCGTCCATGTATGCTTGCCCACCCGCAGATGTACGGTGGTAAGTGATCACGGTCTGCCCATAGCTTGGTGCCTCTGACACTCGCACCGATCGGGGTATGACAGTCTTCAATGTCTCCTCGGGGAAGTGGCTGCGCACCTCGTCGGCCACCTGAGACGACAGCCGGGTACGTCCGTCATACATGGTCAGAACCACTGTCGATAGAACCAGAGCGTCGTTCAGATTCCCCTTCACCAGATCGATCGTCCGTAAGAGTTGGCTGACTCCCTCCAATGCGTAATATTCACACTGGATAGGGATGAGGATTTCCTTGGCTGCCACGAGAGCATTGAGCGTGAGCAGACCCAATGACGGGGGACAGTCGAAGATCACGTAGTCCATCGAATGATTGTTGAGGTAGTCATCCAGCGAGTCCACCAGTCGACGCTCACGCCCGCTCACGTTCACCAATTCCAGCTCGGCTGCCGCCAGGTCAATCGTCGCGGGCAGCACCCACAGTCCTGGAGCCTCTTGACTCTTCACAACATGCCAGTCAATAGCGTCCCCGTCGAGGAGGACTTCGTACGTTCCCCTGATCCCCTGACGATGATCCACCCCCAGAGCGGTCGAAGCGTTCCCTTGAGGGTCCATGTCGATGAGCAGGACATTCAGTCCGCCGAACCCCAGTGCAGCAGCCAGATTCACCGCAGTTGTGGTCTTCCCAACCCCTCCCTTTTGATTGGCGATGACGATCACGCGCGTCTGCGCGGGTCTGGGCAGCGTTTCATGTGAAACATCCCCGGCCGCCTGTTCGACGTCACTCACCTCAATTGGTGGCGTCTCAGGGCCATCAAACAACTCACTCCGAGGGGCAGGAGTCTTCGACATGATGCGCCTTTCTCGATCTGACAAATTCTGAATGAGCATCCTTATACTTCTGGACATCCTACATACCGATTCAGACATCGCCACTATCTCTCATCTGTGGATAGAGCAAACACTGATCGTACTAAATCTTTATATCGTTTTCACTTTTTACCTCTTTATCTTTTTATTGATTTATCTCACGTACTCCGCTCACGACTCTCAATCCCTACTCCAGTGGTTCGACCCAGCAATCTTCGTTCCTGGTCCATCCCGCTTTGTGTCCTGGTCACAGTGAGATAGGTTAAGCCCTAGGAGCCTGCTGAAATACCATGTCCCGGCTGCGGTGCACCGGACGAGTAAATCTTCGAACCCCACATCTTGCGACGTACGTCCAGTACGTGTACAAGATGCGGGGTGGCGAATCTTCACCCGCCCAGCACGTCCTCGCTCGGAACAACGTATGTCAGCACGCTCCCAGTGGTACAGCGTGTTTCACCACGCTGCGAGCGGTACAGCGATTTCCAGGGGCATACCATGAGGGCGGGCGAGAAATCCCTATCGCCTCGCAAGGCTATCCTGCGGGGGTTGAACAACACGGACCCAACGGTCCGCGAAGCTGCCATGCGCTCCTGCCTGGATCACCGCGTATCCGTCCGCATCCTGGAGCGAGGGCTGCGCGACCGGTACGAAGATGTCCGTCAGGCCGCAATGTTCGCCTGTATTGGCCGTAGTGTCCCGCTGAGACTGGTCAGCCGGGGCCTGGATGACAACGCCTGGAGGATTCGCCAAACTGCCATGGACGCTTGTGCGGGCCGCGCCATGCCGCTTCGCCTGCTGCAGCGCGGCCTCGACGACACCAATGCAGATGTCCAGGAGGCGGCGATGGACGCGTGCACGGGCAAATACATCCCGCGCGCCATCATCGAGCAGTGGCTTCAGCACCCTAATTGGCGCGTACGCCGGGCAGCCATTCACGCCTGCATCGGCCGCAATCCCTCGTACGAACTGCTCCAACAGGGCATCAACGATCCGGAGTCGATGGTCCGCGAAGCGGCGAAGACCGCCCTCGACCTGCAGGACGTGCCGTCCGATTTGCTCCAGCGCCCGCCGGTCGGCAAACACTCTGAGATGGACGACACCACCGACACCGAGATTCCGCTCGACCTCATCCACAGAATGTTGTACTCCACCGATCCTGGCGCCCGGCTCAAGGGCATGAACGCATGCCACGAACGTGACGTCCCCGAAACCCTCCTGCTGCAGGGCTTGTCCGACTCCCAATGGGACGTCCGCCTGGCCGCCATCACCGCCTGCGAACGTGAAACCCTGCCGTACGACCTCATCCGGCGCGGGCTGAAAGACCCTTATCACAGCATCAAACAAGTGGCTATGTACATCGCCATCAGCCGACCCATTCCGTCGCCGGTCCTCAACCGCTGGCTGCGCGACCCTCACCGCGATGTCCGCCGTGCCGCCATCAATTCCTTGGTGGGGGAGTTGGTCTGCCGCGTCAGCTGACCCCGCCCAACGTTTACTGCTGACGGATCACGTACGCCACAACACCAGTGTGCTGCGAGTCCCCATCCGGCCACTGGGCGCTCAGGGTCCCCACGACGGCGGTTGGAGCATCGTCGCCCTGCTCGGGTGTGCGGACCACACCCACCGTCAGGTCCTCCGAATGGACTCCGGCCGGGACACCGCTGCCTTGTGCTGACGCCGGTTTGTGTTGGGGAACCGAGGTGTCCGACTGGCGATCGGCTTCACAAATCACTCTAGTCAGTTCCAGGACACACACAGGGTCGCCGAGGCCGTCATAGACCCAGCGCTGGCCCAGGACAGAGTGGTCCATCGTCCCGAGCAGCCAGTCTTCGGCGCCGGCCAACTCCTGGGAACGGTAGGTCAGCGGCACGTGATACACCACACCGCCACCCTTGACGATCATCCCCTCGATCCCGACTTCTCCGTCCGGATCCACCAGGCGGTACGATCCCAGCAACTCCAGATCGTCGACAGCCGAGCAACACCACGGCTGGCGTGGCATCCACGCCGCCATCAGTTCCAGTTTGGTCGGTCGCAGCACAGCACCGCCACTCAGTTTCGCAACACCACTCATTGTTCATCTCCTTGAGCTTGGACTCGTCAACCCGGCAGCGGATCGTACGGTCTTTGAACTTACCCTACGAAGCCAGGGATGACCATGGTACCCAGGATCTCGGTCCGGCGAATCCCATCCCTGCCCTATCTTCGAACTGGCCACTGACAAGTAGAAACGGAGGTGACGACCAGTGATCGCCACCCCCGTGTTCTTATCTTGGAGCCTACCAGTGGCTACTTTCCGGCCAATACCCCTGCCTGCACCGCCACCTTGACAGTCATCCTGATTGCTTCCAGCACGGTCGTACTGGCTGTTGCCCTTGGTACAACCGAACCGCCCGTGTGTACGATCACCGGATCGTAGGGCACAACAACAGTCAACGACTGCGGGAGTATCTCGGTCGACTTGTCGACCGCCAGCGCCGGTACCTGGTCGATCGTGGACGTGAAGCCGTCCACCACAGGTGTCGTCACTGCCGGGTAACCCGCCGAATCGGTGGTGTACGTCACCGCGGTCGTCACCAGGTTCTTGGTCACCGTCCACGTGACCGGCTGCACCACCGCCTGGGGAGTCGCCACTCCGGCGCCCACGTACTCGATCGTCCGCGTGGTCACCATGGTGGTCACCTGATAACCCTGCTTGAGGTGCACGGTGATTGTCTGATCGGTTGCGTCCGCGTAGTCGTAGGCGGTCACGTTGTCCAGCGACACGTAGACATACTCGTCCGGCACGCCCTTCTGGGCCTGATCCTCGGTGTAGCCGACCTTCGAACCGCTTGGGCCGGTCAGCTTGGTCCCGGTTCCCTCTACCGGCGTGACGCTCGCGCCGGCCGCATCGTCGTCCACATACACGACGTTGACGGTCTGAGTCGTCGGGGAGTACGTCACCGTCACCGTCATGGACACCGGCTTGTCTGGAGTCGGGGAGTCCATCTTCACCGGCGGGACCTGCGTCAGATCGGCCTTGAAGCCGTCCAGTTCCGGGGTGGCCACACCAGGGTACGTCGGCTTTGTCGATGTATAGACAATGTCCCCGGTCACTTTGTCGGTGGTCGCGGTCCACGCCATCGACTGGACGACCGACTTCGGCGTGAACGTCCCGGCGCCCACGTAGTCGATGGTCCGGGTCACAGCCAGGTCCGCCGTCGCATAGCCGTGGGCCAGGTGGACGGTGATCGTCTGATCGGCTGCGTCGACGAAGTCGAAGGTCTCGACGTTGTCCACCGACTTGTAGACGTACGCACTCGGCGCCCCGGCCTTGGCGTCCTGCTCGGTGTAGCCGACCGCAGTGCCACTCGGCCCGCGCAAGCTGACGATTGTCCCGGGCACCGGTGTCACCGGCGCCTGATTCTTGTCGTCGTCCACATAGACAACGTTAACTGTCTGTGTGGTCGGGGTATAGGTGACAGTCACCGACTCCGACTTCGGCTCCTCGGACGACGGAGTCACCGGCGTCTTGGCGCCAACCTGCGCCACATCGGCCTGATAACCGTCCACGGCAGGGGTGGTAACACCCGGATATCCCTGGTCAGTCGTGGTGTAGACCTTCACCCCGGTCACAAGGTTGGTCGTCACTGTCCAGGTCATCGGCTGGACGACATCGGCCGGTGTGACCGCGCCCGCACCGACATAGTGGATCGTGCGCGCCACGGGCAGCGGGTTGGTCGAATACCCCTGGACCAGGTGGACGGTGATCGTCTGATCGGCCGCGTCCACGAAATCATAGGTGTCGACGTTGTCCAGCGAGGCATACACATAGGCGGCGGGGACACCGGCCCTGGCCTGGGATTCTTGGTACGACACCGGCGACCCGCTCAAACCGGTCAACTGTGTCAGCGTGCCTGCCACCGGGGTGACCGGGGCGCCGTTGGAATCATCGTCCACATACACCACGTTGACCTTCTGAGTCGTCGGGGAGTAGGTCACGATCACGTCGCTCGACTGCGGCTTGACCGACGTCGGCGAGGTCACCGGCAGCGTGGGAACCTGGGCGATGTCCGCCTGGTATCCATCCACCCGCGGCGAATCCACAGCGGCATATCCCGTACTCGTTGTCGAATACACCATGTCACCCGTCACTAAGTTCGTTGTCGATTCCCAGACCATCGGCTGGACCACGTCGGCAGGAGTCGACCCGCCCGCGCCCTCATAGTGAACAGTACGGCTGACCCGCACCTGCCCGTTGGCGTAATCCTGGACCAGGTGGACGGTGATCGTCTGATCGAGGGCATCCTTGAAATCATAGGTTGCCACATTGTCCACCGACTTGAAGGCGTACCCGGTGGGAACACCGGCTTGGGCCTGGTCTGGCGTGTAGCCGACCGAGCTACCGCTGGGACCGCTCAGCGTGGTCACGGCCCCCGCCGCCGGAGTCACTTCGGCCATCGCAGCATCGTCGTCGACATAGATGACATGGACGATCTGTGTCGTCGGCGCGTACGTGACCGTCACCGTGGACGACTCCGGTTTCGTCTGCGTGGGGGAGCTCACAGCCAAAGCCGGCACCTGGGTGACGTCGGGCTGGTACCCGTCGATAGCCGGGCTGGTCACACTGGGATACTGGGTGCTCGGCGTGGTGTAGATAACAGTGTTGGTCGCCTGGTCGCTCGTCGACGTCCAGGTGATCGGCTGAACGGTGTCCGCCGGGGTCGAAGCACCGGCCCCGACGTAGTGGATCGTGCGCGCCACGGTCAGGGTGGCTGTTCTCATGTCGTGGGCCAGATGGACGGTGATGGTCTGGTCGACCGCGTCCACGAAGTCGTACGACGCCACGTTGTCCACCGAGACCAAGACGTAGCCAGCGGGAATGCCCGCCCGGGCCGCCTCTTCGGTGAACCCGATCGCGCTGCCGCTAGGGCCGGTCAACCGGGTGTTCGTTCCGGGCACCGGCTGGACAGCCACACCGAGCAGGTCATCGTCGACGTAGACCACATTGGCAACCTGTGTGGTCGGGGTGTACGTCACGGTCACCGCGGTCGGCTGTGGCCGTGTCGAACTCGGTGAGGTCACCGTCACGGCCGGCACCTGGGCCACATCGGCCTGGTACCCGTCGATGGCAGGAGTGTCCACCGAAGCATATCCCGTACTGGTCGTGGTATAGACGATATCTCCGGTAACGAGGTTCGTTGTCGCCGACCAGGCGATGGACTGGACCACGTCGGTGGGAGTTGACGACCCTGCGCCCACGTAGTTGATCGTCCGCGTCACCGCGAAGTCGCCGACCGAATGATCCTGCACCAGAAAGACGGTGATCGTCTGGTCCACCGCGTCGACGAAGTCATAGGTGTCGACGTTGTCCAGCGAATCGTAGCTATAGCCCGACGGGACACCAGCGCGCGCCGCAGCCTCGGTGAACCCGACAGGGCTCCCGCTGGGGCCGGTCAGTGTCGTGACCGTGTCCGGCGTGGGAGGCACCGGGACGTTGCCGGCGTCGCGGTCGACGTACACCACGTTGACGACCTGCTGGGTCGGCGAATAGATCACCATGACCTCGGTCGACACCGGCTTTTCCGAAGTCTGTTCGCGCACCGCCAGGAACGGCACCTCGGTTGGGTTGGCCTGGTACCCGTCGATGGCAGGACTGGCAACCGCCGGGAAGCCGTTACTGGTCGAGGTGTAATACATGCCTCCAGTCACCATGTCCGTCGTCACAACCCAGTCCATGGGCTGCACGACCGCCGCGGGTGTCTGGGCCCCGGCGCCGGAATAGGTGATGGTCCGTGACACACTGAGTTGAGAAGTCTCGTTGTCGTGAACGAGATGGACCACGATCTGCTGGTCGACCGCGTCGTCATCGTCGAAGGTGGTCTGATTATCCAAGCTCGCGAACAAATAGTTGGCCGGAACACCAGCGCGGGCCATCTCTTCGGTGAATCCGATCTCAGAGCCCGCGTTGCCGGTGAGCGAGGTGTCGGTGCCTGGGACCGGAGTCACTTCCGCCTGGTTGGCATCGTCGTCCACGTACACCACGTTGGCGACCTGGCAGGACACGTTGACCAGTGACAGCAGAACACTGGAGAAGTTGTTCCAGTTGGCCTGGAAGTAGT
>WRFP01000073.1 GCA_009778725.1 Propionibacteriaceae bacterium | reverse complement strand
CTGGCCGGGGCCAGTTCGATCGGGAGTTTTTCGACGGTGTAGGTGGTGGGGTTGGGGTTGGTTGCGCCATCTACGTTCTTGTAGTCGATGTTGTAGGTGATCGCGTCGGACCATTGGGCGGTGAAGGTCAGGTCGCCGGTGGTGCCGATGTCGATGGTGTTGCCTTCAGCCCATCCGAGGAAGGTGTAGCCGGGCTTGCTGGCGTCGTTCAACGTGATCGGGAGGTCATCGACGGTGTAGGTGGTGGGGTTGGGGTTGGTTGCGCCATCTACGTTCACATACGTGATGGTGTAGTCGATCGCCGCGGACCAGTGGGCGGTCAGGGTGGTATCATCCGTAATCTTGTCGGTTGCTTCAGCTTTGACACCGTTGTCGTAATACCAACCTTCGAACGTGTGACCTGGCCATGTTGGATCGTTCTGAGTTGGCAGAGAAACTGGATCGCCCCAGTTGGTGTATTGATCGGTGGTTGTCTGCACAACTGTTTTGTTGTCGGGTTGTACGGTCCCAAGCAGGCCAGTTGTCAGACCTCCGTTGACGTCATAGAAAACGAGGTACTTCTTCTCAAAATCGATGACGTTGGCACCTAAGAATTTGGTATTGCCTTTAAGTTTCCCCACATCCAGAACAGCTACACCGTTGTTGGTGATATTTGCCGAATGGTTTAAGACTCCGTAGATGTATAGTGCACCGTCGTTCACGATGTATGGACTAATAGAATTGATATTGAGCGTAGCGGTCGTGTCAGTACGGGAACCGAGGTTCAATGTGACATTCGGTGGAATAGTGAAAGTACTCGTTGCCGTTACGGTGCCGTGGATAGTGATGGTCACCGGATCATGCGGGTTCTGTACCGCTTCGGCCAGTGCATTTTGCAGTTGCGCAAAAGTAGTGACGTCTTCGTTAATCGGTGCTGCGGATGCATGAGTTGTAGTGGCGAACGATATCGCCATTGCAAAAGCTATAAAAAAAGCAGGGATTACCCTCTTCATTGGCCCTCCATAGGTATGATCTGGACACTTCTCCTTGTGCATGCTCCGTCCAAGGGAAATGTGTCCTGGTAGCGGAATAGTATCAGATCTCAGGAACCCTCTTCATGCCAGTGGTCCCATTTTTCTGTCACGATCAGGTGATTATTGGGGAGTTTGTCCCACCACTAATACGAATTTCATATCAATCATTGTGCGGATCATGGGTGGTACGTAGCCGAAAATCATCCGTTTATACGTAACGACTACGCTTTTTACATTTTGGGGATGTGTACTGGCCGTCGAATTTTTCAGCTTCAACGTGAGTTCGCAGGACAGATCGAAATCATGAAAACTCATTTCCGAAGTCACGGAACTCGGATTATTTCAGGATTGTTGCAGTCAGTTGTGACATCAGAGCAAGGAACAAGGCTTACCGATTGCCGGCGTAGTGGCCATGAATCAGTGCATCCGGGATCATCCTCAGTCCACACCAGGGTTGCTCACGGGCTGGTCTTCAAACGGAGCGGGTGGCCCCTCCATCGACGCGGATGTTCTGGCCGGTGATGAACTTCGACTCATCCGAGGCCAGGAAACGGATGACCCGGGCGAGTTCGGCGGTGCTCTGTGCCCGTCCCATGGGAATGTCAGAGGTCCACTCCGCGGGGATCGTACTGGGATCTTCCTTGACGAACCCAGGCAGGACGTTGTTAATACGAATACCGCGAGAGGCATATTCGTTGGCGTACATCTTGATGAAGGAGGCCATTCCTGCGCGAAAAGTGACGGAAACCGGGAACATGTCGTTGGGCTCGAAGGCACGGGCGGTGGAGATGTTGACGATCGTGCCGCCGCCAGCCGCCAGGAAGTGCGGGGTGATGATGCGCGTCATGCGGATCACGTTGAGCAAGTACAGTTCCATACCTTCGCGCCAGTCGTCGTCGGTCAACTCCAGAATCGGTCCGCGAGCAGCATGCCCCGAACCATTCATCACCGTGTCGACGCGTCCATAGGTGGACAGTGCGAGGTCGACAACACTCTGCAAGTCGGCAACCGACCTGTTTGAACCAGCCAAACCGGTACCACCCAACTGTTTGGCCAGTGTCGCCGCGCTCCCGGAAGGAGACATGGCCACAACGTGATACCCGCTGTGAGCGAACTCACGGACACAAGCCGCTCCGATCCCCGAACCTCCACCGATGACGATTGCGACTTTCTGATCAGGCATTCTGATTCCCCTTTCGTGGTAACTATTCTTTACTTCACAAGCTTACCATCAGAAAATATTTCCCGGCATTTAGGACAAAACCATTGACGAAACACAACAAAGCACGGCACACTTGCGTGGTCGATGTCATCAGCATTTAGGCATCAATTATCCAATGAAGCAATCCCCGTATTCGCTATGGGGCGCGCACAACATGGTTGTCTCTGGCGTACTACCCAGGGACGGGTCACAATTTGATGAAGGGGCTCATATGAAGATTTCCGAATCCATTGCTACGTCGCGAATGAGCGGCATGCAAGTTCGCACCATCGTTCTGTCTATTGTTCTTATCGTTTTTGATGGCTACGACATGGCCGTCATGTCGTTCACGGGGCCGTACATCAGGCATGAGTACGCCTCCTCAGGCAGCATGCTTGGATACGTCTTCTCTGGATCCTTGGTTGGTATGTTCTTGGGCTCGACCTTCGTGGCCCCCATCGCCGACCGCGTCGGACGGCGCAAGGTCGCCATCGTCTCCGCCCTGATCGTCGCCCTCGGTATGGCCATCGGCCCGTTGGGGCAGGACATCATGGTGCTGCTGGCCAGCCGCGTCGTCACCGGCCTCGGCATCGGCTCGCTCGTTGCCGCCGTCGGGGTCATCCTCTCCGAGTTCACCAGCCGCAAGGCCTACTCGGTGACCATGGCGCTCTACGCCGCAGCCATCAACATTGGTGCTGTCCTCGGCGCCATGCTGGTCGGCCCCTTCCTCAACATGGACTCCATCGCAAATATGGCGTACCCCTTCGGCGGATGGCGCTTCGCCTTCCTGATCGGCGCCGGTCTGGCCGTTCTCGCCGCCCTGGGTACGATCGCGCTGTTCCCCGAGTCCATCACCTGGATTTCCGAAAGTGCTCGCCCAGGCGCCCTGGACAAGCTGAATGGTTTGCTCTCAAAGATGGGCCAAAAGCCGGTGGCAGAGCTTGAAGCTCCGGCTGCCAAGGAAGAAAAGGGATCGATTCGTACGGTGATGACCCCCGGACTTCGGTGGAGAACGTTCATGATGCTGGCGGGCTACACCCTCTACATGGTCACGTTCTACTTCGTCAATAACTGGGCTCCCACAACAGTGGCCAGCGGGCACAACGGTGACATGAGCCTGGCCGCACCCACGCTGGCGTCGACCGGTATCGGCGGCATCCTCGGGACCCTGCTCTTCGGCGTCATCTCCACCAAAGCCAGCCCCCGCATCGTGACCCCGATCTTCCTCGTCCTGGGAACCGTCGGCCTGGCCTGGTTCGGTTTCGCCGGCACCGCGATCCCGATGGTTTTCATCGTCGCAGGCATCGCATCCTTCTTCTTCGCCGCCGGCACCGGTGGGTTCTACTCGATCATCCCGAAGCTGTACCCGACCCTGGCGCGCGCGACCGGATACGGATTCGTCATCGGCGTTGGCCGCCTCGGCGGCGTCATCGGCCCGATCCTTGGTGGCTATGCTATTGATGCTCAGTGGAGCCAAGGTACCCTGTATACCGTCTTCGCTCTTCCGTTGTTGATTGCGGCAGGATCGATCTTTGCCCTCCACATCGGCTCGAAGCGCAGCAAGATCCAGATCGACGAGCCAGTTCATTAATATCACGACCACCACGATTGGAGTTCAACAATGGCACTAGCAGTTGCAGCAGTATCCCATGCGCCGTCCTATACCCGCGTGAATCCAGGCGGTACGACGGAGGCAGAGATCGAGGCCGCTCTTGGCGAGGCTCACGCCTTCATCAAGGACTTCGACCCGGAAGTGGTGGTGGTCTTCGGCCCCGATCATTTCAATGGGATGTTGTATGCCTCGATGGCCCCGTGGGTCGTGGGAGCGCAAGCTGAAAGTGTTGGCGACTGGGACTCGCCCAAGGGTCCCATCGCCGTTGACTCCGAGACTGCGCGAACCTTGCACAAGTGGGTTCTGGAGCAGGGGATCGACATCGCCCGCTCGGAGCGGATGAAGGTCGATCATGGCGTCATGGTCGCCATGGAACTGCTCTTCGGCAAGGGCTTCACCCAACCCATCGTGCCGGTGTTTGTCAATGCCCTGGGCCATCCGTTGTCCCCGATGAAACGGGTCCGCGAAATGGGCGAGGCTTTCGGCCGCGCCGCCCAACGCCTCGACAAGCGTGTCTTGTTCGTCGGTTCGGGCGGCATTTCGCACGACCCGCCGATCCCGGGCTGGGATGGCGCCCCAGCCGCGTTGCAGGAGCGGTTGACCCAGTACGAACCCACGCGCGCCGATCGCGATGTTCGCGAGAAGGCGATTGTCGATGGCATCCAGGCCGTGGCTGACGGCAAGGCGCCTTCGGACCCATTGAACAAGCAGTGGGACGAACTGCTCCTCGCTACTTTCCGATCCGGGGACCTCACGCCCGCAGACTCCTGGGACAACGACTGGTTCATCGCAGAAGGCGGCAGCGCCGCTCATGAGATGCGCAGTTGGCTCGCGGCTTTCGCAGCCTTGTCCACGGCTGGTCCGTACGTGTTGCCCGTCGACCACTACTGGGCCGTCGAGCGCTGGGCTGGCGGCTATGCCGTCCAGACAGCCATCACCAAGGCCTGATCATGTCAGGCGGGACCACATTGTGGCAGGAGCTTTGCGACCTGCCCCATCAGTTGACGTACGTCCAGGTTGGCTCATGGCGGACCCGAGTCCTTCAGGTGGGCGAAGGCAGCCGTACCATCGTTTTGATGAACGGAACCAGCGGTCATCTGGAGGCTTTCACCCCGAATATCCGGGCCCTGGCGTGCGTGGGGCGGGTCATCGCCTATGACTATCCCGGGCATGGCTACACCACGTTGGCGACCACTCCGTTGGAGATTCCCGACTACGAGCAACACCTGCTCGGGTTGCTCGATGCCCTCGGGATCGACAAGGCGACTTTGTGTGGAGAGTCGCTGGGTGGCTGGATCGCCATCAAGTTCGCCCAGCATCATCCGCAGCGGGTCACATCACTGATCCTGGCAGCCCCCGGCGGACAGATGATCGCGATGCCGGCGATGAGCGCCACCCGCTCGGTGAGCGAGAAGGCAGTCGAGGATCCGACCTTTGACAACGTCAAAGAGCGTCTTCAGGTCGTCATCCACAACAAGGCTTTGATCACCGACGAGTTGGTCGAGTCACGGCGGGCCATCTACGCCCGCGACGGTTTCGCGGAGTCAATGAAGTCCATCATGGTCTTACAGAATCCCGAAACAAGGTACCGTAATCGGATCACGGACGACGATTTCGCGGCACTTCCGGTGCCCACGCTGCTGGTGTGGACCGACCACGAGCCCTCGGGCGGAGTGGACACCGGAGAACGGCTGGCCGGGCTCATCCCCGATGGGGAATTGCTCGTCATCCACGACGCCGCGCACTGGCCCCAATGGGAGGACCCCGCCGCGTTCAACGCAGCAGCGGTGGACTTCCTGGAAAGGAGAGCGTGATGGACAAGCCCTCACCAGAACTACTACAGCTCATCGCCGACGACCTCTACGCCGCGAGAGTCGGCTGCTACACGGTTGAATACGTGTCCCCCCGTTTGCCCGAGCACGATCTCGAGTCGGCGTACGTCATCTCTGAGATCGTCGCCCGCCGTCGCGAGGCTGAACTCGGGGTACGCCGGGTGGGGCGCAAGATCGGGCTGACCAACCCCTTGGTCCAGCAACGTGTCGGCGTTCACGAGCCTGACTACGGCATCATCCACGACGACATGGTCTTCAACTCCGGTGTGGTCTTGCCCCAGTCCGCGTACAATCATCTGCTCGTCGAAGCAGAAGTTGCTTTCGTACTGAAGGACGACGTTCTCGAGCCGACCCTGGAAGCCGTCCAAGCTGCCATCGACTACATCACCCCAGCCTTCGAAGTCGTCGATTTCCGGTACGCCGGAAGTGTCGGAGACATCGTCGACACCATCGCTGACAACGCCGGATGCTCAGGACTTGTCCTGGGCGAGCAGAAGTTTGCGTACGGCTCCATCGATCTGAGAAATGTCCACATGGTCATCGACGGCGGTGGCACGCAGATCACGGAAGGGGTGGGTTCCAACGTGATGGGCGATCCGGTCAACGCCGTCGTCTGGCTGGCCCAGACCGCTGCCAACCGGGGTCTCCCGCTGCTGGCCGGAGAAGTGCTGTTGTCGGGTTCGATTGGTTACATCGAACCGTGGCCGGCCGATGTGCTGTGTTCGGCGACCATCACCGGCATGGGCCGCGTCACGGCAACCCTCGATTCGAAAGGCTGACGATATGGACATCATCGATGCGGGCACCCGTACTGAAATCGAACAACTAGTCTTTGAACACAGCTGGCGGATGGACCACGGTCACGCCGACCAGGTCTGGGAGCTGTTCACCGAAGACGCCGTCTCCGAGGGACCGATGGGGACCATGGTCGGCCGGCAGGCCATCAAAGAATGGGGCGCGCGCCGGGTCACGATCGCGGCCGGGCTGGTCCGCCACGTCTTCGGCGGCATGCGCCTGGCGTGGGTCGGCTCCGTCCTGTGCGGGACAACGTACTATATGGCTTTCCGGGATTCTTCACCGGACCCGCTGGTTCCGGCGAGCATGGGGGAGTTCCAGGATGAGTACGCCCAGGTCGATGGACGCTGGCGGATTCGCAAACGCACTGTCGTACCGATCCTGGGTACGGCCAATGCTGCTGCCCACGCCCAACGTGTTGGAGGTGCCGCTGATGTCTGAGGTTCCTGTTCTTGTCCATCTGGCGGTGCCGTCGACGCTGATCGCCGAGCATATGCTCAATGCCGGATACGACGGTGTCGTGGTCGATATCCAGCATGGTGAAGTCGGTGTCGAAGCCGGCTGCTCCATCGTCAGGGCGCTTCCTCGAACCGTCGCCTACCCGTGGGTTCGCATGGCGGGGATCGACGCGGGCATGATCTGCCGCGTGCTGGACGCCGGGGCGCGCGGCGTGATCGCACCATCGGTCGAAACAGCCGACGAAGCCAGAGCCTTGGTCCGCGCCTGCAAGTACCCGCCGGTGGGTGGTCGCAGCCTCGGGCCGGGCCGTCCGAACCTCTATGCGGGCGGCGAATCGGTCACCCAGACAGCCAATTCGGTCGTGAAAGCTGTCGTCCAGATCGAAACCGTGCCCGGCGTCGAAGCGGCGGAAGACATCATGTCTGTCCCGGGTCTCGACTCGATCTATGTGGGGCCGAACGACCTCGCGCTGTCGTACGGCTTGACTCCCCGCTTGGACTGGGAGTCCGGTCCGGTCTTCGACGCGATTGTGGCCCTGTCCCAGCAGGCGCGCCGTCATGGCCTGACCTTCGGAGTTTTTTGCTCCGACCCCGAATATGCCCTCTTATTGGCCGATCGCGGTCTCGTGGACTATGTCGCACTTGGGTCCGACGTCACCCTCGTGACCAAGATTGCCGCAACTACCATTTCAACCTACCGGAGGAAAAAATGAACCGTGATACCGATATCATCATCGTCGGTGCTGGCCCTGTCGGCTTGACGTTGGCACATCTGTTGGGCATGCGTGGCATCGACGTCATTTTGGTGGAAGCCCGCGACGAGTTGATCGATTATCCCCGTGGTGTGGGCATCGACGACGAGGCGTTGCGCACCATGCAGTCCATCAGGATGATCGACCAGGTCCTGCCCCACACAGTTCCCGATCAGCCAGTACGAATCATCAACGGGAAGGGGCGTGTCATCGCCCGGATGGCGCCCACGACCCGCGAGTTCGGCTACCCGCGCCGCAATGGCTTCACCCAGCCTGACGTTGACCGTGAACTGCTGGCCGGCCTCGCGCGTTACAGCAACGTCAAAGTGTGGTTTGGTCATGAGGGCGTCGATGTCACCCAGGATGCCGACAAGGTTGTGATCACCGTCCAGGACGCAGCCGGCAAGCGTACCGAGTTGTCGGGCCTGTACGCGGTCGGCACCGATGGCGGGCGCTCGTACATCCGTGGCGCGCTCGGCGTCGACTTCCCCGGCGAGACCCTGCCGTCTCACGGCTTGGTGATCGACGTGGCCAACGACCCGCTCGGCACCCCCCACGCGGTCTTCGGCGGCGACCCGAAGCGCGGATACGCCTCGATTGCGCTGCCCCACGGTTTGCGCCGCTGGGAGTTCATGCTCAAAGACGGCGAGACCGACGAAATGGCCGACACCGATGCTTTCGTCAACGATTTGCTGGCCGAGCATGTGCCCGATCCGACCGCGTTGCAGGTCATCCGCCGCCGGGTGTACACGCTCAATGCACGTGTCGCCTCGGATTTCCGCAATCGCCGCATCCTGATCGCCGGTGACGCTTCCCACCTCATGCCGGTCAACGCAGGCCAGGGCTGGAACTCCGGCATGCGCGACGCCATCAACCTCGGTTGGAAACTGGCTGCCGTCATCAAGGGGACATGCGACGATACGCTGCTCGACACCTACACCACAGAGCGCCGCGACCACGTCCGCGCGATGGTCGACTTGTCCGTGAACATGGGCAAGCTGACCACGTCGCGTTCGGTGTGGAAGACCACCCTGCGCGACGCCGCTTCAGCCGTCATGGATGTTGTGCCCCCCCTGAAGCAGTGGGTCTCCGGCATGGGCTTCAAACCCCTTCCCAAGTACGAGAAGGGCGTCGTCGTCCACAACCCGATACCAAAGTCGAAGTCCGTGGTGACCAGAGGCCGCGAGCCGATGGCCGGACGTCTGTTCCCACAGCCCAAGGTCACCACCGCCAACGCCAAAGACATTCTCTTCGATGACGTGGTCGGCTCCGAGTGGCGCATCGTGGCCTGGAACAACGATCCAGCCAAGTTGATCGCCCACAAGACCCGCGAGCAGGTCGACCACCTCGGCGCCCGCCTGATGGAAGTCGTACCCCAGATTCAACTCAGCTGGGCCATCGACAACGTCTCCCCCGGCGTCACCGCCGTAGGTGACCACACCGGCGTCTTCCAAACCTGGTTCGACAACTCCCCCTTCTCGGTGTTCATCGTCCGACCCGACCACGTCATTGCCGCCGAGTGCCTAGCACAAGACCTCGACAACGTCCTGCGTCAGGTCTTCCAGAAAGTACGCTTAACTCCCGTACCCCAGTACGCCATGGCGTGAAACGACGGCACTGTATTAATACAGTGCAGTGATTGAGCAATACCCCGGCCCCCTTGTGACTCCGGTGTTGTTGACCGATGTAAGCGGCAAGTGACAACAGTACACGCATGTTTGGTTTGAGTGTACTTTGCGGAGGCGGTATTCGGTCGCTGCGCTCCCTGCGACCGCTGACTTCGCGCACGCCACAAGAACCTCCCTTGGGAGGTTCTTGTCTGTTTTTTCGGGACCTGCGTCTGTCGAGCTAGCTCGCCAGCCACAGGTCCCGAAAAAACAGGAGAGCCGACGTATGTCGGCTCTCGGGCGTGCTTGGCGGAGGCGGTGGGATTTGAACCCACGAGAGGGTTTTAGCCCTCAACCCGCTTAGCAGGCGGGCGCCATAGACCGAACTAGGCGACGCCTCCAATTGCTGTGACAACTTTAGCCGGAAGGGGGGCGGCAAGGAAAGTCAGGGGAGTTACAGGGGCTGGACTCCCAGGGTGCCGACCAGATAGTCGCGGTAGGTCTGGGAGGCCCAGCGGTCGTGCCAGCCTTGGACTTCTGTGTGGCGGTTTTCCATGTCTAGGCGGGCGACCACCTCGGCGTTGTTGGGCTGGGACATGAAGTGGTCCAGGGAGGCCAGGGCGAATCGGGCTCGGCGTACATCCAGGTTTTGTTTCGCGTCCAGGCGGGCGGCGTACCACTCGGAGGCCATGATGGACTCGGCGGTGAACAGGGTGCGGAACTCGGGGCTGGTCAGGGTCCAGCCTTCCTCGGTCGTGCCGTTGGCCATGATCTGCAGGAGGGCCTTCAGAGGGGGACAGGCGTACGAGATCGTGCCGTCGGCGATATAGGCCTGGGCCACTCGGGCGTGGGTGGCGACGATGGTACGCACCGAGTCGGCGAACTCGTGGATGTCCTGGATTTCGGGACGCAGCATCGCCTCGGTGAACACCATTTCCGGGTGCATGAAGATACGGCCGAAATAGACAACGGCCAAGCGTTCGGTCATGCGATAGCCGAGGCGGGAAGCAAGAATGGTCTCACCATCCACCTCGATGTCGGCCACGGGTTCGAGGGCGCCCTCAGCGATCAGGTTCTTGGCCGAGCGCTCCTGTTCGGTCATCCGGGAGAACAGCTCGGGG
>WRFP01000072.1 GCA_009778725.1 Propionibacteriaceae bacterium | reverse complement strand
GACTTGCAGACACCGATCTGGTACTCTCGAAGGCGCGACATTCCTCCATAGCTCAATTGGCAGAGCGTCGGACTGTTAATCCGCAGGTTCCTGGTTCGAGTCCAGGTGGGGGAGCGAATCCGTTTTGAAATGACCTAGTGAGGGCTGCATGGCTCCCGAACCTCTGAATACACAGGTTTCGGACGTGGCCTTGTTCACGCCCGAAGATCCTTTGGTGTTCACCCGCGGCGGTCAGCTCGACCAGGTCAGTGTCCACTATGAGACGTACGGGACCCTCAACCGCAAGAAGAACAATGCCATCTTTATCTGCCATGCCCTGACCGGGGACGCCCATTGTGCCGGGATCGCCTCAGGGGAGCGCAAACCGGGATGGTGGGATGTTCTGATCGGACCAGGCAAGCCGATCGACACGGATAAATTCTTCGTCATCAGCCCGAATATCCTGGGCGGGTGCCAGGGGACGACGGGACCCAGTTCGACGAACCCGGCCACCGGGAAGTCGTACGGGTTGGACTTCCCGATCTTGGATATGACGGATTTCGTCAGCGTCCATCGCCGCCTGGTCGCCAGCCTGGGCATCGACAAGCTGCTCGGTGTCGCGGGTGGGTCTTTGGGCGGGATGCAGGTGCTCCAATGGGCCCTGTCCCATCCGGAAGACATGAGCAATGCCATCATCATTGCCGCGTCGAGCCGCTTGACAGCCCAAAACATCGCTTTCTCAGCCGTGGCCCGCGAAGCGATCATGCGCGACAACGGCTTCTCCCAGGGTCACTATCTGGAGGACCAGACCTCGCCGGACACCGGGATGTCAATCGCCAGAATGATGGCCCACATCACGTACATGTCGGAAGGGGCGCTGGGGACCAAGTTTGGCCGTGACCCACAAAATGTCGATCTCACTGTCGGATTCGGAGTCGATTTCGCCATCGAGAGTTACCTTCACCACCAGGCTGAGGTCTTCCTCGACCGGTTCGACGCCCTCAGCTACCTCTACCTGTCCCGGGTCATGGACTATTTCGATCCCTTCGACGCCCCCGACGCCTGTGCGCAGATTTCAGCCCATCCCATCCCGACGCTGGTGTGTTCCTTCACGACCGATTGGCGCTTCTCGTCCTCCCAATCCAAGCGAATCGTCGCCTATCTGGAGAGGGCTGGGGTGCCGGTGACCTACCGGGACATCTCGGCAGGCGTCGGCCACGATTCCTTCCTGCTTCCCATCCCCGAGTACGAAGACCTCGTGCGTACTTTCCTGAACCGGGCCATCCAGGCGGTGCCGCGATGACGATTCGTGTCGATTGGGGCCTGATCTCGGCCTGGGTTGCGCCCGGTTCGCGGGTTTTAGACCTCGGCTGCGAGCAGGGGACTCTGCTCAAGGGCCTGGCGACCAACAAGGGATGTCACGTCCAGGGCGTCGAGGTGGATTCCGTCAGCCTGCTGAGGGCCGTCCACAATGGCGTTCCCGTGATCCAAATGGACATCGACAAGGAGCTGGACCTGTTCCAGGACTCCAGTTATGACGTGGTCATCCTGTCTCGGACCCTCCAGGCAGTACGCTATCCAGCGGTCGTCTTGAAGCAGATGATGCGGATCGCGCCGGTCGGCATCGTGTCCATGCCGAATTTCGCGTACTGGCGCAACCGGCTTCGCCTGCTGGGCGGGCGGGCACCGGTGTCCAAAGACCTACCCTATGCCTGGCACGACAGCCCCAACGTACACTTCGGCTCCTGCAAGGACTTGGAGGACCTGTTCGTCGACATGGATCTGAGCGTGGTCAAGTGTGTTCCGCTGTCCGCATCGGGAAGGATATCCCACATGCCAGCATCGACGCGTAACTGGTCGGCGGGTGCGGCCTTGTACCAACTGCGCCAGCGCGAGGCCAGTTCCTGAGATTCGGGGGGTATCATTCGAGCATGGCACGACATGGCTGCCACCGTTGGCTTCTCACCGGAGCATGTCTGGTCGGCGGATGTGCCGTCGGCGTGGGATTGCCTCCCCTGAACCTGTGGTGGTTGGTGCCGGTCGGACTGGCTGTTTTTGTGATGATCGCCGTCAGGTCCAGCCCTGGAGCAGGGCTGTTCCGGGGGTTCGTCTTCGGGCTGGGATTCAACACCGTGGCCTTTCAGTGGGTCGCCGTCCTCGGGGTTGCGGTCCTCGCGGCCTTCGTGCTCATGCTGGCCTTGTGGCAAGCGGTGGTCGGCCTGGTCATCGCCCTGACCCGGAAGACTCCGGCCTGGGGGTTCTTGGGGATCGCGACCTGGTTGGGCACGGAGTGGGCCTGTTCACGGTGGCCCTTCGGTGGGTTCGGCTGGGGACGCCTGGCCTATACATCGGCGGGTACCCCGATCGACGGCTGGCTGCCCATCATTTCGGCATCTGGGGTGTCCTTCTTGATTGTGACAAGCGGATTCGTGATCGCCTGGTTGCTCGGACCGGTGATTTCTGGGCCGTACGGGATGAGGTTCTCCTCGTGGCTGCGGCGGGTTTTCCACCGTCGGGCGCCACTGACAGATGTCTTGGACGAATCAAACCGAGTGACACCAATTATTGTGGATGACCAAGCTCAACTGGCTGACGGTGGCGCCCGACTCGCTGCCAGCGTCCGGCGGGTTTGGGTGAGATCTGGCGTACGGCCGTTGCCTGTGGTCGTTGCTGTCCTGCTGGCCGGCGTCAGCGGGATCGGGGGACTGGCCTTCAGGTCGTACGATCCTGCAGGCGACGGCGGCAGCGTCACTGTCGGCGTTGTCCAGGGGAATGTGCCCGGCACCGGGGTCGATGCCATGGGGCCGATCTATACAGTGGAAAACAATCATTTGGCCGAGACGATCATCCTGGCGGCTGAAATCCGTACTGGCCAAGTCCAACAACCTGACTTCGTCTTGTGGCCGGAAAACTCCACCACCACCGACCCCTACACTGATACCAACACCGCGCATATCATCGATGTGGCGGTCGACATGGTAGGGGTCCCCATCTTTGTTGGGGCCATCACCTTGGGGCCAGGCGACAACGAGCGCCAGACTGTCGGCCTGTGGTGGACCAAGGCTGGGGTGACCGCATCCTATGCCAAACGCAACCTGGTCCCCTTCGGGGAATGGATTCCCTATCGCTCCTTCTTCGTCAGACTCGTGCCTCAGTTGGAATGGGTGGGGGCGCAGTCGGTGCCCGGGACGACGCCAGGGGTCATCGATGTCCAGGCTGGGGGACAACCACTGAGGGTCGGGGACCTGATCTGTTTCGAAGTGTCCTACGACGCCACGGTTGACCAGATGCTGGAAGGCGACCAGGCAACTGGAGGCGGTGCGCAAGTCATTGTCGTCCAGACGTCGAACGCCTTGTTCACCGGGACCGACCAGATGGCCCAGCAAGACCGCATCACCCGGATCAGGGCCATGGAAGCCCGCCGGGAGATTCTGGTGTCGACCACCAATTCTCTGGCCGGGTTGATCGATTCACGCGGACAGGTGGTGTTTCAGGCTCAGTTGCGTACCTCTGATGCTCAGGTGTTCACGGTGCCGACCCGGACTGCGATCACCCCTGCCGTGGCCTATCGTGGATGGTTCGATGTGGCTGTCATTGTTCTGCCCATCCTGGGCGGTGTGATCGTGTTGATCGGGCACCGGGTCAGGCGCGTGTCGGTGGCAAAGCCAGTTCATCCTGGCGACGCGTAGTAGCATGGGTGAGGCCACTATCACGGAGAAATTATGACACCACCATTCAGTTCAGTGCTGGTTATTATCCCCACCTACAACGAGAAAGACAATATCGAGATCATCTGTTCCCGGCTGAGAGCTGCTGTGGACAACGTGGATATCTTGATTGTCGACGACAATTCTCCTGATGGTACGGGTGATATCGCCAACGCTTTGGCAGACGCTGACTCACACATCCACGTGATGCATCGGACGGCAAAAAATGGCCTGGGGGCCGCGTACATGTCAGGGTTCCGCTGGGGCCTGGAGCACGACTATGAAGCTTTGGTGGAGATGGACGCCGACGGTTCCCACCAGCCCGAGCAACTCCCGCGTCTGCTCACCGCGCTGGCCACGGCCGACATGGTGAAGGGGTCGCGCTATGTTCCCGGTGGTTCGGTGGTCAACTGGCCGAAGTCCCGGCTGCTGCTCAGTCGTGGCGGTAGTTGGTGGACCAGGGCCATGATCGGCATCAAGGTGGTTGACATCACGGGCGGTTTCAACGCCTTCCGCGCGGACACCTTGAGAAACATCATGCTCGACATCACGTCGGTGGGCTACAACTTTCAGGTCGACCTCACCTGGCAAGTTATCTTGTCAGGTCTGACGGTTGCTGAAGTCCCGATCACCTTCATCGAACGCGAAAGAGGCCAGTCTAAGATGAGCAGTTCGATCGTCGTCGAAGCCCTGCTCAAGACCACAGCCTGGGGAATTGAGCGCCGCAAGCGTCTGGTGATCGACTGGCTGCGTAGCCTGTACTCGGGTTGCTGACCGTGCCCCTGGTTGTTGGGTTCCCACCGCCATTGTGAATTTTGTCAGACACGGCTGAGTTCGCGTAGATCGTTGATGCGTTCCGTGGCGATGGTGAACAGCTCATCCATGGTGCGCCGTTCCAAGATCATGTCCCAATGCGTACGGCCCGCTTGAGCCGGCTCCGTCATCGCCGGTTGGTGTTCTGTCGTTGCTTCTTGTCCACACCGGGGGCAATCCCAGTTCGGGGGAACCGTCGCATCCGCAGCGAAAACCAGCGAGAACTCATGCTCCTGAGCACAGCTGTACGTGATTTGAACCCGGTCAACAGCGTCCGGTGCAAGGGAAATAACTGTCACAATTAGCCTCCGATGGAATTTATTGTCGATGTCAATGACAACGTCGAGGAGTTCCTCACTATTCCCAGATGACCCGTTCCCTACCTCGGTGACCAGGTTTTCCGGGGCAAGCGCTCAGGCAGCGATTCCAAGGGACAGCCCTCCACAATGTGTACAATGTGGATATGAGTGTCACCCTTGGTCAACCAGTGTCTGTCCGTTTGCCAGATGATCTTTTGGAGCGAGTCACCGCCTTGGCCCAGGTGACTCGTCGAAGTCGTGGTGACGTCATTCGCGAAATCTTGGAAGATCATCTGCATGACGCAGAATGGGAGCACCGAGTTGCGGATAGGGCGCGTCAGCACCGCGCGGGGACGCAGACAGCCGTTTCCGCTGAAGAAGTTGACAAGATTTTGGGGTTGGAAGGTACGGTTCCGTCCGCTGATGCTCTGGCTTCAATCTCGTGACTCAGTGGCGTTTGGAGTACGACAAGACCGTTGTACGGTGGTTGCGCAAGGCCGACCCACAAACAGCAAAGCGAATCCGTGATTCACTGACAGCCGTCGTCCAGACTGGCAATCCACGTAGCCGAGGGCATGCTCTCACAGGAGTACTTGCCGGGCTGTGGCGATACCGCGTCGGCGATTATCGCATCATCTGTGACATCCACGATCAACGTGTGGTGGTGCTCGTCCTGGAGGTTGGAACCCGCGACCACATCTATGACGGTTGAGCCTACGAAGTCGGTGTTGTCAGCCCCTTGGAAGGTTTGACCGGGATCAGGACGCAGAAGCCGGCGAACAGGACGACGGCGATGGCGAGCAAACCCCAGTGTTGGGTGGAGCTTGAGCCGGTGATGGCCGCCCCCAGGGAGACGAAGACTCCGAACAGGGCGGGGGAGACGAAGGAGATCACGCGGCCGGTGGTGGTGTACAGGCCGAAGATTTCGCCGGAATGGCCGTCGGGGATGATCCGGGCGAGGAAGCTGCGCGCTGCCGCCTGGGCTGGGCCGCACAGGCAGGACAGGACCAGACCGAAGATCCAGAAGATCGTCTTGCCGTGCGCGATCAGGGCCGGGTCGTACGCCGGGTTGGTCGGGCACAGACCATTGACAAGGTCCGTGTTGCAGGTTTCGGAGTACGCGGGCTGGTGGAGGATGAAGACCACCACTGCTCCGGCGGCGAGAATGCCGAGACAGATCAGGATCACTTTCTTGGGCCCGATCTTGTCGTCCAGCAGACCGAACAGGATGGTCACGATGCCGGCGATCAGGTTGGCGGCTGCCCCGAACATGATGATCTCGGTGGTCGAGAAACCGAAGGAGTGGGCGGCGATGACGGCCCCGAAGCTGAAGACCGCCGCCAGGCCGTCGCGGAACAGGGCTGAGGCCAGTAGAAAGTACGCCACGTGCCGGTCGGTTTTCCAGATGTGGGCGATGCTGCGGAACAGCGCCATGTAGGCCCCGCCGATGCCGAGCTTGCTCTGTGGGCCGCCGGTACGCGGGCGGTCCTTGACGGTGAGGAAGGTGGGGATGGTGAAGATCAGGGCCCACAACCCGCACACGATCATGGACGCGCGAATCTTCGTCGGAGTGTCGGTGATCCCGAACAGACCCACCTCAGGCTGGATGAACAAGAACAGGATGACCAGCAGGACCAGAATCCCCCCGATGTACCCCATGCCCCAGCCGAAACCCGAGACCTTTCCGACATTCTTCTCCGTTGCCACCTGGTCAATCGTGGCGTTGTAGAACGAACTGGAGATCTCTCCGACGATGGACCCGACCCCCAGGATGATCAGGCCCGCGATCAGGTACGACGGGTGGGGGGCAATGAAGAACAGCCCCATCGACATCGCCGCCAGCACCCAGGTCAGCACGCGCATGTTGCGGACCAGATGGCCGGACCGGTCGGCAGTTTGTCCCAAGACCGGGGCGATCACGGCGATGATGATGCCAGCGATCGTCGTCGACACCGACAACGCCACTGTCGGGCCGTTGGAGTCGTCCGAATTGGCGCTGAAATAACTGGGTGTGGTGATGTACACGGCGAACACGAAGGTGGTGATGACCGTGTACCACGGCTGGGTGCCCCAATCCCACAGGGCCCAGCCCAGGACGCGGATGCCGCGGCTCTTCGTGTTCTTCGCCAGCGCCAGCGAGGGTGAGTCATCCGGTGGTTGGATTGTCGTACTCATTGTGTCTCCCAGAGGTCTCGTCCGGCCAGGACTCGGGCGAGCCGGTCAGGACGGTCGGTGATGATTCCATCGACTCCCAGGTCGATGAGCTGCTCCATGTCGTCAACCTCGTCCACGGTCCACACGTGGATGACCTTGCCGAGGGCATGGACCCGGGCGATCATGCCACGGGTGACCACAGGCACAGTCAAAACTCCGATTTTTTGGGTACGAGGCACCTGGACCGCCACACCGGGAGAGGACACGATCGCGCTCGCCAGAGGGACGAACGCAGTCCACGCCACGCCTGGGGGTGCCATCGCCGTGGGAATCTGACCGTGGGTCAGCGACCGGAACCGGGACAGCCTGGCCTGCGAGAACGAGTCCACCAGGATGCGGTTGTGCAAGCGGTGGGCCATGATGGCCTTCACCAGCGGTACGATCGCGCCCTCCACCTTCAGGTCGACGTTGAACCGTGTCTGCGGCAGAGCTTCAACAACATCGTCGAAGAAAGGAATCGGCTCCCCGCTGATGAGCGTGATCTGACTGAGTTCTGCCGCCGTGTAATCCGCTACCCGTCCCGCCACGTGGGCGACCCGCTCGAGAGTCTCGTCGTGCATGCACACCAAGCGGGCGTCCCGGGTCGCCTGAACGTCGGTCTCAATGTATCGATACCCGAGAGAAACAGCTTGTGAAAAGGCAAAAAGTGTGTTTTCTTTGCCCAGATTGGGCTCCCAGTACGAGCCGCCGCGATGAGCCATCGCGACGAATCGGGGCGAGCAGTACGGGTAGTCTTGGGCGAACATCAGACCTCGGTACTCGTCTGGGGGGTACGAGGGGTGTGGACAGGGGGGGTGATTGTCACGGCTTCATTCTGCAACAATTCCTAACCCCGGTCAATGCCCCCTCCAGTACGTGATAAGCCCGTGATACCGGCCCGATAGGGGAGCAGAATAGACCCATGACCACAGTATTATCCATCCAGTCGTCTGTCGCCTATGGACACGTCGGCAATTCTGCCGCGGCCTTCACCCTGATGCGCATGGGCGTCGAAACCTACCCCGTCTTCACCGTGCACTATTCCAACACGACCAGCTATGGAACCTGGAAGGGGCCGGTCTTGTCGGCCGACGATGTCATGGATGTCGTCACCGGTGTGGACGAACGGGGAGCACTCGCGGCAGTGGACGGGATCCTGTCCGGCTTCCAGGGCTCGCAAGCAATGGGGAACACCATCTTGTCCGCAGTCGAGCTGGTCAAAACCCGTAACCCGATGGCCGTCTACTGCTGTGACCCGGTCATGGGTGACGTGGGGCGCGGCATGTACGTTGCCGCGGGCATCCCGGAATTCCTGCGCGACCAGGTCATTCCCCAGGCCGACATCGCCACGCCCAACCAGTACGAACTCGACTACCTGACCGGGCGTGAAACCCGTACTCTGGCCGACCTGCTCGACGCCGTCGACGCCTTGATCGCCCAGGGCCCGCGGACGGTCCTGGTGACATCGGCTGTCGCCGACGACATCCACCAGGACTCGATCTCCATGCTGGCCGCGACCGCCGAAGAGGCCTGGCTGGTGTCGACCCCGCGCATCGACCAGGTTTTCACCGGCTCCGGAGATGTCACCTCAGCCGCTTTTCTCGCCCGTCTGCTGGACACCGGCAAGCTCGACGTGGCCCTGAAAGCAACCGCCGACATCGTCTATTCCCTGCTCTTCGCCACGGCCCAAGCCGGCCGGCGCGAATTGGCTCTGGTGCCCGCCCAAGACCTGATCGTCCACCCAGACCACACCTTCGATGTCGTACGGGTGCGTTAGGTCAGTGCTACTGCAGAAATGAATGGATGTTTGCGCCGAGGGCGTTGAGCCGCCCGGGCAGTTCCTCGTACCCTCTGGTGATCACATAGGTGTCTTCGAGGACTGTTTCACCGCGGGCACCCAGCGCCGCGAGGAAGAGGCACATCGCCGGTCTCAGCGCTGGTGGGCAGGCGATTTCGCCGCCGCCGCGCCAGCGGGTCGGGCCGGTGACCATGATGCGATGGGAATCCAGCAGTGTCAGGTTGGCGCCCAGCTTGGTCAGACCCATCAGGTGAATCATGCGGTGGTCGTACACCCAATCGAAAATTGTGGTTGTCCCCTGGGCCATCGCGGCGATCACGGCGAAGAAGGGGAGATTGTCAATGTTCAGCCCGGGGAAGGGCATGGGGTGGATTTTATCCACGGGGGCGACGAGTTTGGACGGCTTCACGGTCAGATCGACCAGCCTGGTCATCGTGTTGCGAGACTTGTATTCCTCCGTGACCGTATAGTCCAGCTTCATCGAGTCCAACACGGCCAATTCGATTTCCATGAATTCGATGGGCACGCGTGTGATCGTCAGTTCGGAGTTGGTCGCCACGGCGGCGGTCAGCAGGCTCATCGCTTCGATCGGGTCTTCAGAGATGTCGTACGCGACGTCCACGTCGATGTCCTCGACGCCGTGAATGGTCAGGGTGGTCGTCCCGATACCCTCGATGACAACGCCTAACTGTGTGATGAAGTCGCACAGGTCCTGGACCATGTAGTTGGAACTGGCATTGCGGATGATCGTGACTCCCTTGACGAACACCGCAGCCATGAGGGCGTTCTCGGTCACCGTGTCGCCGCGTTCGGTCAGCGTGAACTGGCGGAAGTCTTTGTCCGGTGGGACAACATTGCAGTGGTAGAAACCTTCGGTCGCCTCGACAGACAAGCCCAGGTGCCGCAGTGCCTGCAGATGGGGTTCGACGGTGCGGGTGCCCAGATTGCACCCTCCGGCGTACGGCAGGGTGAATGAGGAGAATTTGTGCATCATCGGGCCCAGGAACATCAAGATGCTGCGGGTGCGCCGGGCTGCCTCCAGGTTCATGGTCGACAGGTCGAGGTTGGCCGGTGGGACGAGGGTCAGGTCCATCTGGTTGTCGCTCCAGCTGCATTCCACCCCGATGCTGGACAGGACCTCGACCAGTCGGTGGACCTCCTCGATTCTGGCGATGCCTCGCAAGGTCGTACGGCCCCGGTTCAGCAGCGACGCGCACAGAGTCGAGACGGCCGCGTTCTTGCTCGATCGGGTCTCGATTTTTCCGTGGAGGCGCCTGCCACCCTCGATGGAGAAGGTCAGAGCCCCGCTGCCCGGGGTGATCAATTGCTTGTCGAGTACGTCAGAGAGGCGGTTGAGCATCTCCAAGGAGAGGTTCTGGTTGCCTGCTTCGATGCGCCCGATCGCACTCTGGCTGGTGCCGAGGGCCCGTGCCAAGTCCGATTGCGTCATGCCGCGCCCTTGTCGCGTGTCCTTGATCAAGATGCCGATCGTTTGAGCTGATGTCGCCATGCGGGCAGTTTATCTCATGTGTGAGATAACTCAGGGGCAACGCCACCCTCATGTCGCGGGATCGTGAAAGGAACAGTGCCTGACATCAGACCTGTTCCAGGATAGAGTTACCCCATGACCCATTTCGACACAGTGATCCTGGGTGCCGGACCTGGTGGTTATGTCGCCGCCATCCGTTGCGCCCAACTAGGAATGAGAACAGCAATTGTAGAAAAGCAGTGGTGGGGAGGTGTCTGCCTGAATGTGGGGTGCATTCCGACCAAGTCCTTG
>WRFP01000071.1 GCA_009778725.1 Propionibacteriaceae bacterium | reverse complement strand
GCCCCGGCGTCGGGCCAGGGGGGCTATCCGGTGATCCTGGACAGCCCGGATTGTCCGGTGTTCGTGGCTGTTTCGGTGTCGGGTGTCGACCCCTCGGCGCCGACACCAGAATGGATGAAGCTCCGGTTGAAGGCCGTGGGTATTCGCTCCATCAGTTTGGCGGTGGACATCACCAATTACGTCATGATCGAATCCGGGCAGCCACTGCATGCCTATGACCAGGACAGCGTGCGCGGGCCGATCCGGGTGCGCAAGGCCAGGGCTTCCGAGCGGATGACGACTTTGGACCATGTTGAACGCATCTTGTCACCCGAGGACTTGCTCATCACGGACGATTCCGGCCCGATTGGGCTGGCTGGCGTGATGGGCGGGCTGACCACCGAGGTGACCGAGACCACCACACGGATCTTGCTGGAAGCGGCCTGGTTCAACCCGGTCAGCGTCGGGCGGACCTACCGGCGCCACCACCTGGCCTCGGAGGCGTCGCGGCGTTTCGAACGCGGTGTCGACTGGGGAGTTGGGTACGCGGCAGCCCACCGTGCGGCCGAGTTGTTGAGGGATCTGGGCTCGGCCACCATCGATGATGCGGTCACCGTGGCGGGGAGCATCCCGGCGATGCCAGTGTGCGTACTGCCCGATCCCGGTCTGCCTTCGCGGATCCTCGGCGTGGACGTGCCCGTGGACAAGACGGTCGAGATTTGGCAGGCCTCCGGCGTCCAGGTGAGCGAAGGCCCGGGTTCCGCGTGGACGTTGACACCGCCGTCGTGGCGGCGCGATCTGGTGGATCCGTACGACTATGTCGAAGAGGTCGGGCGCAAGATCGGTTTTCAGGTCATCCAGCCCCGGGTGCCGGTGGCTCCGGCGGGGAGGGGGTTGACCGCTCAGCAGAAGAAGCGCCGGGCCGTGGTCGAGGCTGTGGCTGCTGCGGGGTTCGTCGAAGTGATCCCGTTGCCGTTCATCTCGACCGGGGACGTGGACCGCCTGGCAGTCGGCGCCGAGGATCCGCGCCGGCGTTTCGTCCGGATCGCCAACCCGCTGTCCGAGGCGCAGGCCTATCTGCGAACCACGTTGCTGCCGGGGCTGTTTTCCTCAGTCAACCGCAACACCTCGCGCAGTTTGGATGATCTGGCCCTGTTCGAGTGCGGGTGTGTGTTCTTGTCCACTGACCGTGGGACTCAGCCCATGCCCGATGTCACCCGGCGTCCGAGTCCGGCTGAGATCGAGCAGTTGTACGCTGCCTTGCCCGATCAGCCCCGGCATCTGGCGGGGGTTGTGACCGGGGACTGGATCCCGGCCGGGCCCCAGGGTCCGGCCCAACCTGCGACCTGGGTCCATGCCGTTCACCTGGCCGAGATTGCGGCGGCTGGCGTGGGGGTGAGTCTGGTCCGGCGCGCGGACACCAGGGCGCCCTGGCATCCTGGCCGGTGCGCCCAGCTGGGAGTCATGAGTGCGGGTGAGTTCGTGCCGGTCGGCTGGGCGGGGGAGATTCACCCTCGGGTCTGCCAGGATTGGGAACTGCCGGCGCGAACCTGTGCCGTGGAGATCGATCTCGACGCCCTGATTGAGCTGGCCCCGTCGTCGGGGCAGATTCAGCCCTTGTCGCAGTACCCGGCGACCAAACAGGATGTGGCGGTGGTCGTCAGTACTCAGGTCGCGTCGGCTTCAGTGCAGGATGCCCTGCGCGAGGGGGCTGGTGAGTTGCTGGAGTCCATCGCCTTGTTCGACGTTTTCACTGGTGCCCAGATTGGCGAGGGCCAGAAATCCCTGGCCTATCGGTTGGTTTTCCGGGCCGGGGACCGGACCCTGACCGAGGCTGAGGCGAGCCAGGCACGAGACGCGGCCGTAGCCGAGGCTGCCCGGCGTACTGGGGCGACTATGCGGTCTTGAGGCGACCGGCACGTCGGCTCGGTGATGGCCCGTGACGGCCTCACAGGCACAATCGCTGATCTGAGATTCGTCAGGATATGAGACGGTAAGTGCATATCTATTCGATATGTGGCATAGTTATTCGTATGACTATTTCAGTGGCGGTGGCGGGGTGCACCGGATACGCAGGCGGCGAAGTTCTACGGGTGTTGTGCGGGCATCCAGACGTGGAGGTCCGTACTGTGACTGCTCACACCAACGTGGGGGTGAGACTGGGTGCTCTCCAACCGCATCTGACGGCGTTGTCTGAGCTGGAGGTCTCCGAAACAACGACTGAGAATTTGGAAGGACATGACGTTGTGTTCCTTGCGCTGCCGCATGGGGCGTCGGCCTTCTGGGCGGAAAAGCTGGGACCAGACGTGCTTGTCATCGACTGTGGGGCAGATTTCCGGCTGACATCCGCGGAGGATTGGCAGAAATACTACGGCGGCAATCATGCAGGCACCTGGCCCTACGGGCTGCCGGAACTGCCCGGTCAACGCGAGATCCTCGCCGCAGCGAAGCGCATCGCGGTTCCCGGATGCTATCCGACCGGGGTGACGCTGGCGCTGGCTCCGGCGGTGGCAACCGATCTGACCGACGGCCACGATATTGTCGTCGTCGCCGCATCGGGTACATCGGGGGCGGGCAAAGCGGCCAAACCCCATCTGCTCGGCTCGGAAGTGATGGGGTCGGTGAGTGCTTATTCCGTGGGGGGGACCCACCGTCACATCCCGGAGATCCTGCAGAATCTGCGGGCTTTGGGGGCGGACGACCCGACGATGAGCTTCACTCCGCTGCTGGCGCCGATGCCACGGGGAATCCTGTCCACCTGCACCGTCCCGCTGTTCCCGGATGTCGACGACCAACTGGTGCGCCGGGCCTATCAGGAGTTCTACACCGACGAGCCCTTCGTCAAGGTTCTACCCGAGGGACAATGGCCGGCCACGGCCTGGGTTTCGGGTTCCAACGATGTCCTGCTCCAGGTGTGCGTGGACGCCGGAACCAAGAGGCTGGTGGTCGTCTCGGCCATCGACAACCTGACCAAGGGTACGGCGGGCAATGCCGTGCAGTCGATGAATATCGCCCTGGGGCTGCCCGAGACCACAGGTTTGACCATGGCCGCGGTGGCGCCGTGACCGCTGAAGGAACGAAGGAGACAATGATGGCAATGTCGGGGGGGAATGGCAGGAGCGTGCACGTACCGGGAGTCGATGTGACCCAAGGCGTGACCGCCGCTGAAGGTTTCCTGGCGTCCGGCGTCGCAGCCGGGGTTAAGAAGCCGGGCAAGAAGGACGTGGCCCTGGTGGTCAGCCAGGGCCCGCAGTACGCAGCCGCGGCTGTCTTCACCTCGAACCGATTCCCCGCAGCTCCGGTGGAATGGTCGCGCCAAGCGCTTGCCGACAACGTACTGAAGGCCGTCGTCCTCAACTCCGGGGGCGCGAACGCCTGCACCGGGCAGCCGGGTTTCGACGACAGCCGTCAGATGGCCCAACAGGTGGCCGACCACCTGTCGTGCCAGGCCCTGGATGTTGCCGTGTGCTCGACCGGTCTGATCGGGGTCAGGCTGCCGATGGAGGCGATCTGCGCGGGCATCGACTCCGCCGCCACCAGCCTGGCGCGCGATGGTGATCGCGACGCGGCCGAGGCGATCATGACCACCGACACCGTTTCCAAGCAAGCCACCTATGTGTCGTCTCACGGATGGAGTGTGGGCGGGATGGCCAAGGGCGCCGGGATGCTGGCCCCCGCGTTGGCCACGATGCTGGTCGTCATCACCACCGATGCCGTCCTGACCAGCGAGGAAGCGGACACCATGCTGAGGGCTTCGACTCGTGTCACCTTCGACCGGGCCGATGCCGACGGATGCATGTCGACCAACGACGCCGTCATCCTGATGGCCAATGCAGCCAGCGGGGTTCGCCCCGGTGAGGAGTTCCAGGCGGGCCTGGACGCCGTCTGTGAGTCCCTGGCCCGGCAGTTGATCGCCGACGCCGAGGGGGCGGAACACTCCATCGCGGTCACAGTACGCTCAGCCGCCTCGCAGGACGACGCCCTGGAAGTGGCCCGGTCCATCGCGCGATCGAACCTGTTCAAGTGCGCCATCGCGGGCAACGACCCGAACTGGGGCAGAGTCCTGGCCGCTGTGGGAACCACCCAGGCCCAGTTCGACCCCCACCAGGTGGATGTCCGCTTCAACGGGGTCCCGGTCTTCCTCCAAGGAGAACTCGGCGTGCCCCGCGAGCAGGTCGACCTCCACCGGTTCGACGTGGTGGTCGACGTTGATCTGCATGCCGGCGCCGATCAGGCGACCATCTGGACCAACGACCTGACCCACGGCTACGTCTCGGAGAATGCGGATTACTCATCATGAAACCTTCCAATCTCATCGCCAAGGCGGCCACTCTGGTCGAGGCCCTTCCCTGGATCGAGAAGTACACCGAACAGATCCTGGTCGTGAAGTACGGCGGCAACGCCATGATCGATGACGAACTGCAAAAGGCGTTCGCCGATGACATTGTTTTCTTGCGCCGCTGCGGGGTCAAGGTCGTGGTCGTTCACGGCGGCGGCCCGCAGATCACCGAGATGCTGGGACGTCTCGGCGTGGAATCCAGTTTTGTCGGCGGGCGCCGTATCACCAGTCCGGAGGCGGTCGAGATCGTCCGGATGGTGCTGGTCGGCCAGGTCGGGCGCCGGATCGTCAACCTCATCAACAGCCATGGCCCCTTGGCCGTGGGTATGTCAGGTGAGGACGCCGGGTTGTTCACCGCCATCAGGGCCAGTGTCGAGGTGGACGGCAACGACATGGATCTGGGCCTGGTGGGCGATGTCGACCAGGTCAATCCGGCAGCGATCCTCGACCTGATCGAAGCCGGGCGCATCCCCGTGGTCGCGACGGTCGCCCCCGATGAGGAGGGAACTGTGTACAACGTCAACGCCGACACGGCGGCCTCTGCCCTGGCCATCGCCCTGGGCGCCAAAGGTCTGGTCATGCTGACCGATGTCGAGGGGTTGTACGCCGACTGGCCCGAGCGCAAACACATCCTGCCGTTCATCAATCTCGAGGACCTGCGCGCCCTGCTGCCGACGCTGGGCTCGGGCATGCGCCCCAAGATGGAAGCCTGCGCCGAGGCGGTGATCGGCGGTGTCGACAGAGCAGCGGTCATCGACGGCCGGGTCGAGCACGCGGTCCTGCTCGAACTGCTGACCGATCACGGCATTGGGACGATGGTGGTGAAATGACGAAACTGGACAGATATTCTTCGGTGATGATGAGCGCCTACGGGAAACCTCCCGTCGTACTGGTGAAAGGCCAAGGGGTCCACGTCTGGGATGACGCGGGCACACGGTACCTCGACTTCTTAGCGGGCGTGGCCTGTGTGGGGCTGGGCCACTCCGATCCGGCGGTGGCCGACGCGATCAGCCGGCAGGCCCGTACCCTTGGGCAGGTCTCCAACCTGTTCGCCACCACACCCCAGATCGAACTGGCCGAGCGGTTGTCCGGATGGCTCGGCCAGGGCACCAAGGTGTTCTTCACCAATTCGGGCAGCGAGTCCAACGAGGGCGCCTTCAAACTGACCCGCTTGACCGGTCGGACAAAGATTGTTGCTGCCGAGGGTTCTTTTCACGGTCGTACGATGGGAGCCCTCGCGCTGACGTCGACCGAAAAGTACCGCCACCCGTTCGAGCCCCTTCCCGGCGAGGTGGTGTGGGTACCGTACTCGGACGAAGCCGCGCTGGCCGAGGCGGTCGACGACTCCACGGCGGCCATCGTGCTGGAACCCATTCAGGGCGAGTCCGGTGTCATCGTGCCGGACGACGGATATCTGGCGCGGGCCCGGGCCATCGCCGACGAGCATCATGCCCTGTTGTGGATGGACGAGGTGCAGACAGGCATGGGCCGTACAGGCGCCTGGTTCGCCCACACCCGCGAAGGGATCGTCCCCGATATCGTCACCCTCGCCAAAGCTCTCGGCAACGGTTTCCCCATCGGAGCCGTGCTGGCCACCGGGCGGGTGGCGGACTTCTTCCAGCCCGGATCCCACGGTTCGACCTTCGGCGGCAATGCTCTGGCAGCCACGGTTGGCTTGACCGTGATCGACCAGATCGAGCCCCTGCTCACCCACGTGGCCGAAATGGGCGCCTGGTTCGCCGAACAATTGCGCTGCTTGAGTGGAGTGGTGGAAGTGCGGGGCCGGGGCCTTATGATTGGCGTGGGCCTTGAAGACCGGATCGCTTCCGGGATTGTCAAGGCCGGACTCGCCCACGGGATCATTCTCAATGCTCCCCGAGACAATACAATACGGTTGATTCCCCCCCTGATCATCACCCAGGAAGACGCCGCTGCTCTGCTCGAGTTGTGGCCGACATTAGTGAAGGAGGCCCACCGTGGCTGAGTCTCTGCCCATCACGCGAACCCAGCGCCAGGCTGCCATATCGGAATTGATTGCCCAAGGCCTGGTCACCTCGCAATCCCAGTTAAGGACGATGCTCTCCGAACAGGGCATGACCGTCACCCAGCCAACCTTGAGCAAGGACCTGGCTGAAATCGGAGCCATCCGGGTCAGGAGTGCGCAAGGCGGGTTGGTTTACACCCTGTCTGACGACACCGGCATCCCGGGGGCGACTCTGGACCGGATGTGCGCCGACATGCTGGTCTCGGCCCAGGCCAGCGCGAATCTCGTCGTGGTCCACACCCCGCCCGGAGGAGCCCAGTACCTGGCGACCGGTCTCGACAGAGCCGGGTGGGATTCGGTCCTCGGGTGTGTGGCCGGAGACGACACCGTCGTGATCGTCGCCCGCGATCACCACGCCAGCCAGCGCGTCGTCGCACAGCTGTTGTCGTTTGCCCGGGCCGAACGAGGAGAAGAATGACCCAGGGCCACTTGTGGGGAGGACGATTCACCACCGGGCCCTCCCAGGTGATGTTCGCCCTCAGTCAGTCCACCCAGTTCGACTTCCGTCTCGCCCTGCTCGATCTACAGGGGTCCAGCGCTCATGCCAAGGCCCTGCATGCCGCCGGTCTGCTGACCGACGCCGAGGAGCATGATCTCCTGAAGGGCATCGAGCATCTCGCCGAGAACGTGCGGTCGGGCAGTTTTGTTCCCCAAGACGGTGACGAGGATGTCCACGGGGCTTTGGAACGTGGCCTGACTGAGCTAATAGGACCTGACCTGGCCGGGCGGCTGCGGGCGGGTCGTTCACGCAACGATCAGATCGCCACCCTGATCCGGCTCTACCTGCGCCAGGCCCTGGATACGCTTCAGACCGGTGTGCTGGACCTCATCTGCGCCCTGGCCGTCCAGGCTGAGGACCACTTCGGCGCCATCATGCCTGGACGGACCCACATGCAACAGGCGCAGCCGATCCTGCTCAGTCACCATCTGTTGGCCCACGCCTGGCCCCTGGTCAGGGATCTCGAGCGCATCGACGGATTGCGCGGGCGTTTGACCTTGTCTCCGTACGGATCTGCCGCCTTGGGCGGGAGCACTCTGGGCCTGGACCCGTCGCTGGTGGCCCGGGAGCTGGGTTTTGCCCGCAGCGTCCAGAACTCCATCGACGGCACGGCGTCACGTGACCTGGTGGCCGAGGCGGCGTACATCACCGCCCAGATCGGCGTGGACCTGTCGCGCCTGGGGGAGGACGTGATCTTCTGGTGCACCCAGGAAGCCGGATACGCCAGTCTCGACGACGCCTGGTCGACCGGGTCGTCGATCATGCCCCAGAAGAAGAACCCGGATGTCGCCGAGTTGGCCCGCGGAAAAGCCGGTCGGCTGATCGGTAACCTGACCGGCCTGATGACGACTCTGAAAGGCCTTCCCCTGGCCTATGACCGCGACCTGCAGGAGGACAAGGAGCCCATCTTCGACTCGGTGGACCAACTGGCCATCCTGCTTCCCGCAATGACCGGCCTGGTCTCCACCCTGGTCTTCGACACCGAGCGGATGCAGGAGCAGGCGTCGGCCGGATTCTCCCTGGCCACCGACATGGCCGACTGGTTGGTCCGCCGCCACGTGCCCTTCGCCCAGGCCCATGAGATCGCCGGACAAGCAGTACGCCTGTGCGAGTCGGCGTCGATCGGCCTGGACCAACTGACCGACGAGCAACTGGCCGCGATTTCCCCCGAGCTGACCCCCGAGGTACGTACCGTCTTAACTGTGCGCGGCGCAGTCGAATCCCGCAATGGAGCCGGCGGAACCAGTACGGCACGCGTGCGGGAACAATTAGACGAACTCCAGCAGATCCTGGGAGCCTGCTGAAATACCATGTCCCGGCTGCGGCGCACCGGACGAGCGACATTCGAACCCCACATCTTGCGATGTACGTCCAGTACGTGTACAAGATGCGGGGTCCGAATCTTCACCCGTCCAGCACGTCCTCGCTCGGAACAGCGTATTTCAGCACGCTCCTGGGAACCTACGCCCGGTCCTGATCCTGGACGGGGGACGTACCCCCTGCCGATTTCTGCCGGCGTCGGTTCCTGTTCACCTCAACCGCCGTTGCGTGACCGCGTCAGTGATTCCGGTTCGGTAAGGTGGTGTCCCATGAGTGTGTTCGATGACCTGTCATGGCGAGGGCTGATCGCCCATTGCACCGATCCTCAAGCGCTGAAGCAGGACCTGGATCATGGCAGCATCACCTTCTATGTGGGGTTCGATCCCAGCGCCCCCAGCCTGCACATGGGCAACCTGCTCCAACTGATCTTGGTCCGTCGTCTCCAGCAGGCCGGACACCGCCCGATCCTGCTGGTCGGCGGGTCCACCGGTCTGATCGGCGACCCCAGGCAATCCTCGGAACGCAACCTCAACCCCATCGAACTCGTCCACGGCTGGCTGGAACGCATCCGTGACCAGGTGACCGGATTCGTCAGCTTCGAGGGGGACAATGCCGCGATCCTGGTCAACAACTATGACTGGACAGCCGGGATGGGGGTCCTCGAATTCCTCCGCGACATCGGCAAACACTTTTCCGTCAACCGGATGCTCGACCGGGAGGTCGTCAAAACCCGCCTCGAATCGGGCATCTCGTACACAGAATTCTCCTATGTCCTCCTCCAGTCGCTGGACTACCTGGAACTGCACAAGCGCTATGGGGCCACCCTCCAAACCGGTGGCTCCGACCAGTGGGGCAACATCACTGCCGGCGTGGAATTGATCCGCCGCGTGACCGGCGACCGGGCGCAGGCGCTGGCCACCCCGCTGGTCACCAAGGCCGACGGGACCAAGTACGGCAAAACGGAGTCGGGGACCTTGTGGCTGGACCCGGCGATGACCTCCCCGTACGCCTTCCACCAGTTTTTCCTCAACGCCGAGGACTCGATGGTCGGCGGTTATCTTCGGTTGTTCACCCAGCGCAGCCACGAGGAGATCGAAGCCCTGGAGCGCCAGACCGTCGACGCCCCACAGGTGAGGGCCGCCCAGCGGGCTCTGGCCGACGATCTGACTGATCTGGTCCATTCCGCCGACCAGCGCCGGGCAGTCACAGCGGCCGCCGCAGCGGTCTTCGGACGAGGCGACCTGGCAGTCCTGGACAAGGATGCCTTGTCAGCGGCAGTACGCGAGTTGCCGTCGGTGGCCTGGTCGCGCCTGGACGGGCGTACTGTCATCGATGCTTTGGCCGAATCGGGAGTCTGCGCGTCGAAGTCGGCCGCCAGACGGGCTGTCCAGGAGGGGGGAGCCTACCTCAACAACGAACGAATCGTCGATGCCGAGCGGGTCCTGAGCGCCGATGACCTCGTCACCGGCTCGGTCATCATCGTGCGCCGGGGGAAGAAGACCGTCGGTGCAGTGGTTGTCGGGGAAGATGCTCAGGTACTGTGACGACTCCGCATACAGCGATACAATCATCTGGTACGAAAGGAAGGAGGAGTCATGGCACTCACCGATGCCGAGCGCAAGCTCTTGGCTGAACTCGAAGAGACGCTGACTGCTCAAGATCCTAAGTTCGCCAGCAAATTGGCCCAGCCGCATCATCGCATCCATCCCGCCAAAGCTGTCGGCGGCGTCCTGGGATTCCTGGTCGGCCTGGTCGCGCTGATCGTGGGGATGAGCTCCTATTGGTGGATCTCCGTGGTGGGATTCGTCGTGATGCTCGTTTCGGCCATCGTGGTCATGTCCGCCTGGTCGACCATGACCGGCGAAGGAAAGTCGAAGTCGTCTTCCGGCCCCGCGGCAGAACCCAAAGAAGGGTTCATGTCCCGGCTGGAGAAGCGCTGGCAAGACCGCCAGGATCAGTGATCCTTCCCACCTCGTGACACCCGGATGGCCGGGATATTTCTGTTGTCCAAATTCTCGTTGGCCTGCTGACAGGTCAGTAATGCCCATCAGTACGTGTTTCGCCTGCCTCGATGGCTGCTGCACGCCTCGTCCTTCAGCCTGATCGGGTGGGGTCGCCCACCATCGGTACTGCTTGCCCAACCCAGCTGACCACGGTGATTCCTTCGCCGTGATGCACCCTGTCCTGCCCCAAATGAAGAATTCTGTCCATGAAGTGGGGGAAAGTGGGGTGTAAATAGCATATAGTGGGGGATAGTCCCTATAGTTGGGGAAGAGAAAACCGCACACCGGCGGTCGGGAATCAAATGAGGTGAAGATGCGAGGGACCTGGACGCCCAAGCTTGATGAGAAATCACGCCTCACCCTGCCCGCGAAGTACCGGACGGAACTGACCGAAGAGGTGACAGTGGTGTGCGAACAGGAACGTTGTCTTTCGGTGTATTCCAAGGAAGTGCTGGACTCGATGATGGAGCCGGTCAACACCGCCCCGTCGACGCTGCGCAATGTCAGGGAATACCAGCGCTGGACTCAGTACCGCGCGGAGGACGCCAACCCGGACCGGCAGGGCCGGATCACCATCACAGCTTCTCAACGCGCGTGGGCCGGTCTGGACCGCGACGTCATCGTGATCGGGGCGGGCAACCGCCTCGAGGTATGGAATCCCGAACGGTGGGAGGCCTATTCCGCGACCCTGGACGACAAGTTCGCGGATTTCGACGGAGAGATTGTTCCAAGGAGCTGAGATGGAAACCTCGTACGAGCATGTGCCTGTCATGTGCGAGGAGGTT
>WRFP01000070.1 GCA_009778725.1 Propionibacteriaceae bacterium | reverse complement strand
CTGCTGACCCTCGTCGGCGCCCTTGTCGGAGTGCTCTTCGGTGCATTCTTCGGCTACGTCGGGGCCCACGCCATGATCGGCCAGATAGCAGCCGACACCAAGACTTCGATGGCCGTCCACCTCAGCATCAACTGGGCTCAGACCCTTGGCTTGCTGGGCGTACTGGTTGTGGCGGCAGGTTTGGCGTCGACATTGCCGGGCCGTCGTGCAGCGGCGGCATCCCCGGTGGAAGCCTTGGCGGAGGTCTGAGGCAATTGAGCCGAGAGAAGTGGAAGCTCGTTTGCACTTCCCAGGCGATTACAGCCTGTTGACACGTGGGTTCGGAGAACCCACGTGGAGCACAGGGGACTCGAACCCCTGACTTCGACCTTGCAAAGGTCGCACTCTACCAACTGAGTTAGTGCCCCAGACCCACTGCGGTACGACAGCCAACCCAGAAACAGCAATCAAATCCCAGGCCAGGGTTCCCGCGGCGGGCAGTGGTGAGTATACCGTACTGCTGGCGTACATCGTCCTTCTGTCTCCCGTACGCGCGCTGTCGGACGGTGTGTAACCCCGAATCCGATCGGTGGATTCGGGGCAAAGCTCAACCGGGAATTCAGATTGCACCCGCGTCAGTGATGTCGACTCCTGGTCACCGGGACGTTTTGTGCCTCAGCCAGTCACGAATTCTGGTTGATTCCGCACGTCCGCGCAGCGATAAGGAACGCAGCTTTTCGGGGAGTTCAGGGCAGGTCGTGAGGGTCGCGCTACGGTGTGGGTACGTCAGCTAATGCCTCGTCCCACAGGTCGCGGGCCTCGGACTGTTTGTGTGTGACGAAGTACAGCGCTGCAGCGATGCCGGCCAAGATCAGGACGACACGGAAAAACCTCTTCATGACACCCAGTTTGTCATGGTGCGGACCGGTCCACAACCCCCCCGCAATCGCCGTTTCACTCACGCATAGTTCTTGTACACTTGAGGGGTGCAGGTGATACGTCCGTTCAGGGTGGAAGGAGCCACTCGTAACGAATGGTTCCTCGACACTTCTCTCGCGGTCACTGGCATTGTTCTTGTCCATATCCCTTTCCTGGTCGCGTTGATCCTGATGGTGCCCGGAATGTGCATGGATAATGTGCTGATCGCCGGTGGTTTTGGGGTGGCCGTGTTCCTCTCCAGCATCCTGCGACACCACTATCCTGGTTTGTTTTTCCTGACCGGTCTCCTGTTCGTCATTCTGCAAATAATTTTCTTGACGTACCCCACTGTGTCTTGGATTGTGATGCCGCTGGCCATGTACGACGTCGCACGCTGGATTCCGTCCAAGAGGGCCCGCATCTATCTCATCTTGGCTCTGATCGTGGCGTTCATCGAGCCAGTACGGTGGATCGCGGCCCATCTGTTCGGTGACTCGGACCTGAGAACAATGGTGATTCTTGTCGGCCTGTCAGCGGCTGGTGTCGTGACGACCGCGTACTCGATCGGGCGCAGCCGCCACGAGGTCGAGGCGGCCCGGGCTCGTCAAGTGTTTGCCGAGAAGGACGCCGCGGCCCTGCAGATCGCCGAGCAGGCCGCACGCCAGGGCAGTCTCGAGGCGCAGATCCGTGCCTCGATCGCCCGCGAACTCCACGATGTGGTCGCGCATTCGATTTCGGTCATGGTCGTCCAGGCGGAGGGCGGGCTCGCTCAGGCCAATCGCTCACCGGATACGGCCCAGCAGGTCCTGACCACGATTTCGGAGACCGGCCACGAGGCCATGCAGGAGATGCGGCGAATCGTACGTACTCTCCGTGCGGACACCGACACCAACGTGGACATTGCTTCTGCGCCTCGCCTGGCTGACCTACCGCTGCTGGTTGAGAAATCGCAGGCGACATTGACGGTTTCGGGCACTCCTCACGGGTCGACTCCCATCATCGAGATGACCGTCTACCGGGTGATCCAGGAGGCGCTGACCAACTCGCTCAAGCACGCCGGGCCCGAGGCGGACCCGCACGTTTCCGTGGTGTGGTACCCGGCGTACATCCTGGTGACGATCACAAATAGAATGACAACACCTTCTCGCGGGGGTGACAACGCAGGGGTCGGGCTGATCGGGATGGCCGAACGCGTCCAAGCTTTGGACGGAACGCTGACCGTCGGTCCCACAGAAACAGGAGGATTTAGGGTATGCGCGCAGATTCCGCTTCAGACAGAACGCCTCGGGTAGCGATGACCCGGCCCATCCGGGTGGCGCTGGTCGACGATCAAATTCTGGTACGCAGTGGCTTCCGGATGATGATCGAGGCCGAGTCCGACATCGATGTTGTCGGCGAGGCCAGCAATGGCTTGGAGGCGCTGGCGTTGATCAGGGATGTCCCGATCGACGTGGTTCTCATGGATGTGAGGATGCCGGGCATCGACGGCATTGAGACCACGAAGAGGATCACCGCCGCCGGCTATCCTGCCAAGATCATCATTCTGACGACGTTCGACCTCGACGACTATGTGTACCAGGCCCTGCGGGCAGGCGCCAGTGGCTTCCTGCTTAAAGACGCTCGCGCGACGGAGTTAGTCGACGCCATCCACGCCGTCAATTCGGGCGACGCGATCATGGCACCCTCGACCACAAAACGATTATTGTCCAACCTGGTGCCCCACCACGATCGCAGTCATGCCGATCCGCGCCTGAGTCTGCTGACCGAACGCGAGGTGGATGTCCTCAAGGAGATCGCCCAGGGGTCGAACAACACAGAAATTGCCGAAAACCTCCACCTGGCCGAGGGCACAGTCAAGACCCATATCTCTCGTCTGCTCTTCAAATTGCAGGCACGGGATCGGGTTGGCCTGGTCCTCACGGCGTACGACATGGGCTTGGTTGATCGCTGAGTCGTACGGCTCGTATAACCTCAAGCCCTGTCCGGACAACACCAGGACAACACTGAACCCTCTATCGCCAACACATGGGCTGTCTCGGACACCACCATGGGCAACATCGCCCCGCAAGAGTGGAGACCTGTCGTCTAGGAGGTTTCCATGTCGAAGAGAACCAAATCAGTTGCTTCATCGAGAATCCGTCTGTGGTCGTGCTTGCCAGACGCAGCGGTCCCCAACACCATCGTGTTCAAGCTCAATGAGGAATGGGAAGTGCTCAAGACAGAGTCTGCGCCCTGGACCGTGTCGTCATCTGACCTGGAAACGGTCCGGGTCAGTATCCGATCCGACCCTGACACAGTGCTGGGTGAACTCATCACTGCCTGCCAAGCAGGACACTGTACGGCGGGACGAATCATTGTCCAAGCCCTGCTGCCCAAGCTGATCCTGATGTCAAGGGTCTATCCTTATCCCTCGGTCGACAACCTGGTCTCGGCATTGTGGCTCCGAATCGGTCGGTACGACCTGTCACGGCGTCCCGAGTCGGTGGCGGCCAACCTGTTCCTCGATGCCAGGAAAGATGTTGTGGCCGAAAACCGGATCACTCTTGAGGTGCCGCTTCCCTACGCTCCTGAGACCCCGGAACTGACGGCTCGTGACATCCTGCTACAAGCTCGCAGACTGCACCTGGCCACATCCGAATCCTTGAACATCGTCGAGAGTGTGTACATCGACGGGCTCCCCAGCAAGCGAGTGGCCGAATTGTACGAAATGACCGCTGCCGCGATTCGTCGCCGCTGCTGTGACACAGTGAAACGCCTGAGAGCCCATCGCGACCTGCTGGCCGACAATGTCGGTGTGGCCTGATTCCTGAGCTGAACCCGAATCCGATTGTTGGCTGCTGCGTGACCCTGTGTCGGCACGCTGATCCGCCGCTCACCGCTCCACGGACATCCAGTCTGCCTTCATGCCACCCGCCGACCCATCGCACCCCCACAGTGTCGCTCGCGACGCAAGCGATCGGTGCATGCAGGCTGAGCCCGAATCCACCGATTGCCGGCCTGGTGGCCGTGCATCGGTGGATCCGGGGTTTCGTCACGGTGGATCCCCATCGCCCTCTGGCGAGCGGTGTTGAGTGGCGCTCGCGGGCACACCACCGTTGATGGGGGGGTCAGGTGGGTTCGCCCGTGTCCGGAGGGACATCCGTGGGTGGGGGGAGAGGTGTGGGTGGCTGGTCTGGACTGCGAAGGCGAGAGCCCATGACTTCTTCCAGGACGACCAGTGTGTTCGGCAGGAGGTCCGTACCCAGGTTGCGGGCATTGCGAGTGATCCAGGACACAAGTCGTTCTACTTCGGTGCGGTTCCCGGCCAAATGCTCCGTCCGGGCCCGTGCGCAGAGCAGTTGTTCGTCCTCGGGGGCGGCGTTGAGCGCATGACTGGCAGCCCATCGTGCCTGATCGATGTTCCCGACGGCAAGGGAGCCCATCGTGGCGACAACTCCGATGTCCCGGATCACGGACACCATGTCGGTTCTGAGTTCTTCGGCCCAGTGCCACTGACCAGGTGCGACATCAACCAGGGGTGCCCCTCGTACAAGACGCAAGGCCTGGATCAGCTTGTCTGTACCCACCGACTCGATGCCACCCGCGATCAGCACCCTCAAGCGGTGCCAGTCAGAGGTCACGGCGGTGTCCAACCAGATTCTGCCGGAATAGGCCTCTGGCAAGTAGGGATTCCCCTTCGTGTCTGCGCCCAGCCATCCACGCAATCTGCTCATGTTGGACCGTCGCGTGCCCTCTGCGACCAGCAGCCCCTGCGCCATGGCAGTCGCCGTCGTACCCGGGTGTTCCAGCAGCCATCCGCAGTATTCCATGCACGAGCGTTCAGCCCGAATCGGCGCAGCGCCCTGAGTGCCCTCCAGACAGACCGGGCCCAACATTTTCAAGACCGGATGGCTGAACGTGATAGCTTCTGCATCAGTCTGCGATGGTGCGATGGATATCATGTCGAGACCCCTTTCGTCACTGTAGGTGGGTGACACAATTTGTGGAGGGGGAGATTGTGTGTTGCCACGGACCGACCACCAGGCCGGAGTCGTGTCTTCGCTGGAACTTGTGCGCAGCAGGTCTGTCAGCGGTTCGCTCGGCTGAAGCTGGAACGGATGTACACTGATGTTGTCCGGGTGGAGAATGCCGTGATCGACCGAATCCAGGTCCAAGTGCCCCGATGGCAGATTGCGCGAGTCCAGTGGGTTTGCCGAATTCCTGGAAATGAGTACCGCCACCCCGATGTCTCGTCCCTTGAGGCAGTCCGACAGTTCATCGAACTGAGGGTCGCTGACCGGTTCGACGAAGAAGAAGATGGCTGGACGCCATGCCTCCGCCCCATTGGGGTCTGTGCTGAGTCGTCTCCAGTCGTCATCGCCGATGAAGCGTCGTCTGTCGGCGATCATCGACTGGAGGGTGTCCCGGCCCTGGTCGTACGTGATGTGGCGGTTCAAGTCAGTAAAGGTGTCGAAAAGGTCGCTGGAGTCCACCACATGAAGATCTCGTCCCGCTGAGAACTCATCGAGAGCGAGACTCATGGCGATGCCCCTCATGACGGGGACAAGGCCGTCAGGACTCGGGGCTCGGACGATGAAGGGTGTGGGTCCCGACACCTCGGCGCGTACTGGTTGTGCGAACTGGTCCTCTCCAAGACAGATGGTAATTCCTGTTTCAGACAGCCATTTGAGGTTCATGGCGATCGCGTCGGCTGCTGGATCGGGTGGGGTCTCCTCACACTCGTTCGAGGCGCTGACCAGCGGTTTTTCTGCAATGGTCCGACTTCCGGCAATTCCCATTGCTGTTTCCAGGAGCGTCCCCTCCTGACCTGGAAGCAGAATTCTTCGTCCAAGCGGGCGAGCCCTCAGTTGAGTAAGGCGTCGCCGTCCGACAAGGAGAACGATTCCCCCGGCCAGGACCGTACTCATGCCAATCGTCGCTATCGTGCTTGACTGTTGAGTGTGGTGGTCGGAGTTCTGGGTGGGTGAAGGACCAGCATCAGGACTGGGTGAGGGCGGGGAAGCCGACACGGGTTCGCTCGGGTCAGGTGCTGACGACGATTCAGGCGAACCAGGGGCTGCTGACGCTGCTGCAGCAGTAGTGGGAGCAGCAGAATCAGTGGGACTCGGCTGTGCCGATGGATCGGTTGGACTGGGTCGTGCCGATGGGTTGGTGGAGTCGGGTTGTGGCGAATGGTCGGTGGGGGTGGGTTCGCTCTGCGGGGTGATATCAGCAGCTGGTGGCGTCAGTTCATCCCCAGTGGGCTCCTGGTCTGGCCCAGGGGCAACATCAGGCACTCCAACCACTCCGGTTTGAGTGCTGGCACCGCTTGCGGGGTGTCCACGTGTGCTGTGGCTGTTAGCTGTGCCGAGGGCTTTTTGAGGCACAGCCTCCACCGAATCTAGTGCAGTTGTTCCTTCGTCATTCCCTTGGCTGACGGCACTGGTCGAACCGGGGTCGTCGGGACCTGGTTGCTCAACGGGCAGTGTGAGTTCCCATCCGGGTTGGATGAGGTCGGCGTCTCGGACGAGGCCCTGATTGGCTCGTACGATGTCGGGCCACAGATTACCGTCGCCCAGATTGCGGTCGGCGATCGACCACAGTGAGTCTCCAGGCCCGACGACTACCGCGTGTCCGGGAGTAACGGTGTCAGTGGCTGACAGTGGCGGAATTTTCAGTTTCCATCCCACATGGATGAGGTTTCCTGTTCCCTCCACCAGGTCTTCGTTCTCGTGGGCTATCCGGGACCATTCTTGACCGTTGGAATACACCTTCTCAGCGATGGACCACAGTGAGTCGCCGGGTTCGACCACATAGAAGCCGTCATCCAAGTCAGCCAATGTGGTCCTGGGCGCTACCTCGGCTTGAGAACTTGTTGTCGATTCACCCACCCATGCCGGTTCCATCACCGGGACTGGCTCGGTGGGTTCCTGAGCGGCCGAATGGGAACCGCCGCCCAGAACGGCCAGGGCGAAGGCAGCAGACACCAGCGGGCGGACGAGGACTCGTGTCCACTCAAGCGCCCCTCTTTGAGGCTTGTCAGTACGGCCATGACTACGTACGCGGATTGCGTCTTGCACCTCGAGGAAGATGCCCCCGGCGAGGAAAACCCAGAAGACGGCGCCCAGCACCGTCAGGATCGCTAGGATGACGTGGCCATTGTCCTGGAGCAGGAAGATGGATGGATCGTGGATCAGCAGTCTCACTTCCGCCCAGTCGCCCCAGCCGACCACTACCCACGGAACCCCGACAAGCAACACGATCAGAGCGACCCAGGCCGCAACGGAACGTATCGCCGTCATGCCCACCTCCTCGGGGGGTCGGTATGGCATCTTCGCGCGCATGGTACTCCTTTCCTCTCTTCCACTATGAGAAGGTTGGAATGCCCGGTGCGAGTTATCCACAGACAAAGTGTGTCGCAAGACACTTATGCACAGATATCGACTTTAGTCCCCTCTCTTCACCTTCTGTCGCCATGGTACGAGTATGAGAAATCAGAAAGAAACTGAAGAATGCTTTTCGGTGGCCTGGAATGAACTGATCGGCCCTCCCGCTACCCTGGGACGATACCGCAGTCCACCTGATTGATATCGGCTGGACTGTGCGCGAGGAGTGTCGATTCGTGGGAAGATGGATGGACTCCTAGAGGTTCCGATTGTCTGTCAACGACCCAGTCGTTCTCCAGGAGTTGCCGCGTCTGTCCAGCTCAGGCGCGGGAAGGAAGGAGACACATGTCCACGCACGACCTCATCATCATTGGTTCTGGTCCGGCTGGCTACACGGCAGCCATCTACACTGCGCGTGCAGGTTTGCGCCCAGTCGTATTGACAGGGACGATTGCCGCCGGTGGGGCCCTGATGAACACGACCGAAGTCGAGAACTTCCCTGGATTTCCTGAGGCGGTACTCGGGCCGGACTTGATGGACAAGATGCAGGAACAAGCCGAAAAGTTCGGCGCAGAACTGGTGGTCGAAGACGCAGTCTCGGTCGACCTGTCGGGCCCGACCAAGATTGTCGTGGATTCGGCGGACAACCGGTACGAGGCGAAAGCGGTCATTTTGGCCATGGGGTCGGAATACCGCAAACTCGGCCTTCCAGACGAAGCGAGGTTGTCGGGGCATGGGGTGTCGTGGTGCGCGACCTGTGACGGGTTCTTCTTCCGCGACAAGGACGTGGCTGTCGTCGGAGGAGGAGATTCGGCAGTCGAGGAGGCCACCTTTCTTACCCGTTTCGCCAAGTCTGTGACCATCGTCCATCGTCGAGACCAGCTCAGGGCATCTGCCATCATGCAGGACAGGGCCCACTCGAATCCCAAGATTCGCTTCGAGTGGAACGCCATTGTGTCCGGGATCGAGGGCGACACCAGTGTCACGGGGCTGGCCTTGACGGACACAGTCTCCGGCCAAGTGCGGTCTCTTCCAGTCCAGGGGGTCTTCGTCGCAATCGGGCATGAACCGCGCAACGAACTGGTCGCTGGTCAAGTCAATCTGGACCCTGCGGGGTACGTCATGGTCGCAGAACCGACGACAGCCACAAACCTCAGTGGAGTGTTCGCGTGTGGCGATCTGGTCGATCACTCGTACCGGCAGGCCATCACAGCTGCTGGTTCGGGGTGCAGGGCCGGATTGGATGCTGAGCGCTTCTTGGTCAGCCTGCACTAGACTAACGTGTTGACAAGAAACGTCGTTTCACGAAACTGGGGGGAAACCCGCTGAGCCTGAATCCACCGATCGCTGGCGCAGCAGCCATGGATCGGTGCATCTGGGTTGAAATTCACGAGGCTGCTGAACTGCTTTCCAGCCTTCCGAATCACTGAAGGAGAAAAATGTCCGCCTTGAAGGCTGTCACTGATGCAACATTCGCCACGGAGGTTCTCGCCTGTGAAAAACCTGTGGTTGTTGACTACTGGGCCGACTGGTGTGTGCCGTGCCGGCAACTCACTCCGATCCTGGAAGAGCTGGCACAGCAATATCAGGGGCAGATCGCATTCGTGTCCGTGGACACCAACGAGAACACCGCAGTCGCGTCCAATCAGGACATCCGGACACTGCCGACCGTGCAGATCTTCGTGAAGGGAGAAATCGTCCAGGTCATGATCGGCTCAGTCACCAAGATGAAGCTGCGCAAGGCACTCGAATCAATCGTGTGAGGGTCGACACATCCCGTGGCGTTTCGATGCCAGGTGTCTCAGAACGGCCCAGAGGTCTGGGTGACGCGTGAGCCGAGTGATGCGTGAGCCGGTTGGGCGTGAGCCGACTGACGCGTGATGTGGGTGTCGTGTGATGTGGGTGCGTGGTGGGAGGCTCAGACGCGCAGGTCAACGTCGTGACGCTCGCCATGTCGCAGCACTGACGATGTTGAGGCGTGGCCGGGCACCAGTCCGAGGACCGGCCGGGGGTACCACTGCACACGTCGCTGGATCCATGTCACGAGGGTGGCGAAATCCATCCGATAGCGGTTCAACGGGTATCGCAGAGGTTGAAAACCCATTCTGACAAGCCAGTGGGCACTCGGTGCGAGAGTGGAGGTCGTCCGTGGCACGAGTCCTGCCTGGGCCTCTATGCCGGTGACCTGGTCGCGTAACCGGTGGCACAGCCCGACGCACAGGCGCTTACCCGTACCAGCCGTCTCACCGGGATCGATGTGGACCAAGACAAGTCCAGCTGTCTGGGAGTCGATCCCTCCAGCAGAGAGGGGGTGACTCCTGGGAAGCCCGTGTTGGGGAGCGATCAGGACCACCCCGATCCAGTGAGCGTCGCGGCGTACTCCGACTCCGGCGAAGCCCCACTCATCGATCGCGGCGCGCGCGGCGACAGCTCGATCCGCAGGTTTGAGAGCTGCAACCGGGTCGGTCATCGCCAGGACATCGGCGACGCTCAGGGCAACGGCGGGTCCGTCATGAATGTGATGATCATTGCCCACGATGCGCGCCATATCGACATCGTACGACGTTTTGGGGCAAAGTTATCCTATGAATGTGCCGGAAAAGAGAGTAGAGACACGGATCGACCCCTATGTCGACGTGTATGCAGAGCGGACCAAAGGTCTCAAACCGTCTGCCGTACGAGCTCTTTTCGCGGTAGCCAACCGCCCCGAAATCGTGTCTCTGGCTGGCGGCATGCCGAACATCACCGATCTGCCGCTCGATGTGATCGGAAATGTCCTCGGTGACCTCATCAAAGCCCGGGGCCCCCAGATCATGAATTATGGCGGTGCCCAGGGCGAAGACAGAATCCGCGAGCAGATTTGCGAAGTCATGGCCCTGGAGGGGATCGAGGCCTCTCCCGACAACCTGGTGATCGCCTGCGGTTCACAGCAGGGGTTGGACCTGGTCACCCGTACTTTCGTCGAACCGGGGGACGTGGTCTTGGCCGAAGCCCCCAGCTATGTCGGGGCGTTGGGGACTTTCAATTCGTACCAGGCCCATGTCATCCACGTGGCCATGGATGAGGACGGGATCATTCCCGAAGCATTCCGGGCGGCGACCCTGGCTGCACGCGCTGCCGGACGGCGGGTCAAGTTCCTCTACACGATCCCCAACTACAACAACCCATCCGGTATCTTGTTATCGGTGGAGCGACGGGTACAACTCCTCGCCGCCGCCAAGGAACTCGATGTCATCATCGTGGAGGACAACCCGTACGGCCTGCTGGGCATCGACGTGCCGCCGCAGCCGGCCATCCGGTCCATGGATGCCGATCAGGTGATCTATCTGGGGTCCTTCTCCAAGACCTTCGCGCCCGGATTCCGCGTCGGCTGGGTCCTCGCACCTCCCGCGGTGATCAAGAAACTGATTCTCGCCCAGGAGTCGGCCACGCTGTGCCCGCCGGTTTTTTCCCAGTTCGCCATCTCGGAATACCTTGCCAACTGGGATTGGAAGGGCCAGATCGTGCAGTTCCGTGACATGTACCGGGCCCGCCGCGACTCGATGCTGCGCGGCCTGGAAGACCACATGCCAGAAGGGACCACCTGGACTCATCCCAAGGGCGGTTTCTTCGTCTGGCTCACCCTGCCCGAGGGCTTCGACTCCGACCAGATGATGGGCTTGGCCACCTCCCACCGCGTCGCCTACGTTCCCGGGACGGCTTTCTACGCCGACGGCCTGGGTACGCGAAACATCCGGCTGAGCTACTGTTTCCCCACGCCCGAACGCATCTACGAGGGAACCAAGCGTTTGGGGGAGACCCTG
>WRFP01000069.1 GCA_009778725.1 Propionibacteriaceae bacterium | reverse complement strand
GCCCGCGCCGGGACAACTCGTAGTCGAACAGTTGGCCCAAGATCTGCATGGCCATGTCCTTGAAGGCTGCCGTCGGGCCCTGGGACAGATGGGCCAGCCACAGGTTGGGTTCCAATTCCTGCAACGGGGCGATCAGGTCAGTGCCAAACTTCTCTTTCGTGTACGCCCGCCGGGTGATTCCTTCCAGGGCTGAGAAGGGAATATCGTCGATGAACAGACCCAGGATCTCGGCGGCGAACTTGGCATATCCTTCGTAGACGAGGATATCCGACAAGGTCCGCAGGTCCTCCTCGGACAACGACGGATAGGTCTCGGGCACGTACAACCCGCCGTCGGGGGCCAGCCCCTCCAGCAAGATGTCCGTGAATTTCATGGGGCCGTACCCCCGGGTGGAGATGTACCTCATCGATTCCTCTTCTGTCCGCTCACCTGGGCCGGCGCCATCCGGCCCGCGGTCCTGACTGCCACCGCCCGCAACCGCGACACCATGGCATCCGGGTCGTCAGCCCGGAACACAGCCGATCCCGCCACCAAAGTGTCGGCGCCTGCCTCGACACAGCGCTCCACCGTCTCCAGGCTGACCCCGCCGTCCACCTGGAGCCAGATCTCCATCTCGGAGGCCGAAATCATCGAGCGCAAACGGGCGATCTTCGGCAGGACCAGGTCCAAGAAGGGTTGGGCGCCGAACCCCGGTTCGACGCTCATCACCAGGATCGTGTCGACCTCCCCCAGCATCCCGGCGACCGCCTCCGCGCTCGTGGCCGGATTCAGGGCAGCCCCGGCTCTGGCCCCCTTCGCCCGCAAATCCCGGGCCAGCCGTACGGGCGCGTGCGCGGCTTCCATGTGAAAGGTGACCGACTCCGCCCCTGCTTCTGCGTACGCGGGCGCCCAGCGGTCCGGGTCCTCGATCATCAGGTGGATGTCCAGCATCAAGGTGGTCATGGCGCGTACTGACTGAACAACGGGCAAGCCGAAAGTCAGGTTGGGGACGAAATGGTTGTCCATGACGTCCAGATGGATGGCGTCGGCCGACGGCAGACCCGCGATCTGCTCACCCAGGCGGGTGAAATCGGCATTGAGGATGCTGGGAGTGATTCTCACGGAAGTTAGTCTATCTATCGGCTCCGACATGCTGCCTGGCTATGGCGTGGGCCGGTTGTCGAGGGTGATCTGGAGCAGGACCAGGTCGAGCCAGCGCCCGAACTTGTGCCCCACCTGGGGAAGGTAGCCGACCTGCTCGAACCCGAGGGTTTGGTGCAGGCCGATCGAGACCAGGTTCTCGCTGGTGATGGCGGCCACCATGACGTGGATCTGGCGGGCGCGGGCCTCGTCCAGCAGCCGGGCCAGGAGTCTTTTGCCCACGCCGTGGCCCCGGAAACTCTCGTCGAGGAAGACGGAATCCTCGGCGGTGGAGACATAGCCAGCCTTGGTCCGGAAGGTGCCGTACCCGGCGAACCCGACCACCCGCCCGCCGGCCTCGGCCACCAGCAGAACGTGATCGTCTTTGGTGTGTTCGTCGACCCAATCCCGCCAATCCGCTTCTGACAAGGCGAACCACTCCCATGAAGAGATCGTCTGCGCCACCTCGCGGTTGAAGATTTCCAGCATGGCCCCGGCGTCGGTTGGGTCCGCGTACCGGATGACCACCGGCGGGCCCGCGTCTACGCAGCCGGCACCCGCTTGCGGCGCGCGGTCCGGCTCGGCGCCGGGGGGGGCGGTGGGTTCTGACATCACTGGCCCAGCAATCCATCGACGAATTGTCCGGCGTCGAAGCCGGCCAGATCATCGGCACCCTCGCCCAGACCGATGAATTTCACCGGCACGCCCAACTCCCGCTGAACAGCCACCACGATCCCGCCCTTGGCCGAGCCGTCAAGTTTGGTGAGCACAATTCCGGTGATCTGCGCGACTTCTGCGAAGACCCGGGCCTGGACCAGGCCATTCTGGCCGGTGGTCGCATCCAACACCAACAAGGTTTCCTTCACAGGGGCGATCTTCTCGATCACCCTCTTCACCTTGCCCAACTCATCCATCAGATTGGTCTTGTTGTGCAACCTGCCGGCGGTGTCCACCAGGACGATGTCGACTCCGCGTTCCCGTCCGGTACGGACCGCGTCGAAGGCGACACTGGCCGGATCGGCGCCCTCGGCTCCGCGCACAGTCTCCACACCGATGCGTTCCCCCCAGGTGGTCAGCTGATCGGCCGCGGCGGCCCGGAAGGTGTCGGCCGCACCCAACAGGACCGACTTGTCCGACGCCACCAGGTCGCGAGCCAGCTTGCCCACGGTGGTTGTCTTCCCGGTACCATTGACGCCGACGACCATGATCACCGCCGGAGGCTCGTCGGTATCCAGATGAAGGTCCCGGTCCATCGACGGGTCCACCAGGGCAACCAGTTCCTCGCGCAGGATGGCCTTGGCCTGTTCGGGATCCGACACCCCGTCAATGGACAGGCGTGACTTCAGTTTGGCCACCAATTCGGTCGTGGGACCGACTCCGAGGTCGGAGGAGATCAGCGTCGCCTCGAAATCCTCCCAGGTCTCAGCCGAGATCTTGTCGCTGGCCAGCAGATCGGCCAACCCGCGCGCCAGGGCATTATTGCTCGACGCCAGTCTGCGACGCAGGCGTGCGAAGCGGGTGGACGGCAGTTCCGGAGTTTGTACGGCCGGAGCGGTCTCGGGCGGCGGCACCTCGCCGGGTTCGCCCGTACTGGGTGGAAGGATCTCGGTCTGGGCGGGTGCGGCTCCCACGTCTTCGGGGGGCGCCTCCACGACTGCGAGACCTGCGTCGCCGCGGGCCACAGCCCGGCGATGGCGGATATTGGAGACCACGACAATGACCGTGGCAATGATAACGGCGAGCAGTATGCCCGCCATGAGGTACCAAAAGAACATGTCCACGACGGACTATCCTACGCGATAGCCCGCGGCGAACCAGGACGGACCCGGTCCAAACCTGTCAGACGGCACCGGCAGATCCTGCCTCAGCGGCTCAGGCCGGTGGTGCTGGGGCGATGACGGCGCCTTTTCAGCTGCTTGTCGCCGTTCATGTATTTGGCTGCCAGCCTGCCCCATTGAGTCAGCCGGGGGGGAAGGCTGGGTGTGTTCGTCCCGGTGCTCAGCCAGGTCACGCCCATGACGGCGACGGCGACCAGGACAATGAAGAGTAACAAGATAATGACAAGGACCATGGCGGAACTGGGCTCTCCTTGAAGAGATCTGCGGATGTGAAGAGATCTGTGGTTTTTTGACACATTGATCGTGCCATATTCGTCCCACCGATCAGGCATCGACACGCGTGTCACACCCGAAGAATTATCAACGGTTCAGGTGCTACACACCCTCCGCCTCTTCACGCAGGCGTTGGCTCACCACGGTGGACGTACCGTCTGAGCCCATGGTCACCCCGTACAAGGTGTCGGCCATTTCCATGGTGCGCTTCTGATGGGTGATGACCAGCAACTGGGAAGTGGCCCGCAACTCCTCGTAGATGTCCAGCAAACGACCCAGGTTGGTGTCGTCCAACGCCGCCTCCACCTCGTCGAGGATGTAGAAGGGGCTGGGACGGGCCTTGAACAAGGCGATCAGGAAACACACCGCCACCAAGGAGCGTTCGCCGCCGGACAGCAGGGACAACCGCTTCACCCTCTTGCCAGCCGGTCGCGCCTCGACCTCGATGCCGGTCGTCAGCGGGTCATCCGGCACGGTCAGCGCCAACCGCCCCTCGCCTCCAGGGAACAATCGTGCGAAGGTGTCGGCGAATTCCCGGGCCACATCGGCGTACGCGGCAGTGAACACCGTCTGGACTCTGGTGTCGACATCATCGACAATGCGGAGCAAATCGTCTTTGGTTTTCTTCAAATCCTCCAACTGCCCGGCCAGGAACGCGTGCCGTTCCTGCATGGCGTCGAATTCCTCGAGTGCCAAGGGGTTGATCGTGCCCAAGATTTGCAGGTCCTTTTCCGCAGTACGCAGACGTTTCAGTTGCTCGTCGCGCACGAAGGGAACGGTGGCGATGTCTCCCGAGTCAGGGTCGGGGGCACCCACCGGCACCAACTGGTCGGGGCCGTACTGGGCCATCAGCGTCTCGGCATCGATGCCGACCTCGGTCAGCGCCCGTTCGGCCAGCGCGTCGATCCTCATCTGCTGCTGGGCCCGCGACAACTCATCGCGATGGGCGGAGTCGACCAGGGCCTCCAGCGCGCTGGACAACTCCCGCACCCGCACACGGGCGTTGTCAGCCTGGGCTTCTGCCCGTACCCTGGCCTCACCGATCCCCGCCCGCTCCTGCTCGGCCATTGCCACAGATGTCCGGGCCTGGTCGTGCAACCAGGTCCCGGCCCGGGCAACCCTGGACGCCGCCACCGCCTGGCGTTCGACTGTGAGCCTGCGCTGCTCGGCCTCCTGGCGGGCCGCCGATTCCGCCGCCGCCGTCTTACGTAGCGATTCCGCTTGTCCAGCCAGAGATCGTACCCGTTCTTCCAAGGTACGCAACCCCAGCCGAGCTTCCATCTCCGCCGCCCGTGCCGCCCGTGCTGCTTCGGCTGCATCGTCGCGGCGGGACGGGTCGGCGGCCTCGCCCTCCTGAAGCGTCTCGGCGGCGGACAGCCGTTCGCGCAACTGGCCCGCCACAACCTGATCGGTGTCCAGGTCCTGTTCGGTCCGGCCCACCTGCTCCAACAATCGCGCGGCGTCCGCACGCGCCAATTCCACGGCCTGCGTCAACCGGGAGAGCTTGTCCATCCCGGCCGCCACCTCGCCCTGGGCGCCCTCCAGATTCCTCCGGGCCTCGTCCCGCGCGGCTTCAGCCTTCTCCAAACCGTCTTGGGCCAGTACGAGCAATGCTGATTCGTCTGACACCTGGACGGCCACACCCTCCAACTCGGTTTCAGCGTCGGCCAGAGCCGATGCGATCTGGAGTGCGGACTGGTGGGAGTGCGATCCGCCCACGACCAACCAGGAACTGACAAAGTCCCCTTCCCGGGTGACCACCCTGGCCTGGGGCATCTCGTCGAGCAGCGACAAGGCCCCAGCCAGGCTGTCGACCACCAGAACCGGCCCCATGATCGCCGACAGCGACGCCACCAGGCGCTCGTCTCCCGACAGCAGCGAGGTCACATCCCGGGCCTCACGCGGAACCGACGTGGGTGTGGACAGGCCGTGGTCGGCGGCGATGACCAGCCCCGCCACGCCGCGGTCTTCCGATCTGAGACCTTCGAGTAAAGACACCGACGACGCGATATCGGTCACGGCGACTGCGTCAGCCACCGCTCCCAGGGCCGCGGCCACCGCCTGTTCGTACCCTGGTTCGACGCGGATCAGCGACGCCACCGGGCCGAGCACACCTGCAGAACCATCCTTGGCCGCGATCCAGGACGCCCCGTCCGGATCGGCCTGCTGGGCGAGTTTCAGGGCGTCGACGCGGGCGGTCAAACCCGCCTGCTGCTGGGTCAGGGTTTGTGTGCGTACCCGCAGGTCCTCGACCTTCGAACGGGCCTGGTCCACACTCGCCACAGCGGTGGCGTGGATCTGTTCCAACCCCTGTGCTGCCTCCTCCAGCCCCGGCACAATCCCCTGGGCCGCATTGACGGCCTGCGTGGCCTGCTCAGCCGACGCCACCGCTGCCTGATGAGCCTTCCGCACCTGGTCCAGCCGTTCGGCCCCGGACTCCAGACGGGCTGCAACCGATGTCATCTGGCCCGACAGCCGCGCCAGTCCCTCGCGCCGGTCCGCACTGGCCCGAGCGGCGATTTCGAACAGTTCGACGGCTTCGGCGTGCGCGGCCTCTGCCTTCGCCCGCCGGTCAGTGGCCGCCTCGAGGGCCGCCGCCCGGTCGGCGATCTGGGAGCGCAGCCTGGCCTCACCCTCCTCGGTCTTCTGGGCCTGGGCCAGCAGGGTGTCCGGGTCGCGTTCCGGATTCGGGGAAACCTGGGGCATGGTCGCGGCATAGCGTACCCGCTCCTCGGCCACGGAAACGATCGACCGCACTCGTTCGGCAATCCCCGACAGCGAAAACCAGATCTCCTGGATCCGCCGGTACGCCGACTCTTGTTCCACCATGGCCGCCCGCGACTCGTCTTCAAGCAGGCGGGCCTGCGCCAATTGAGCCTCGACCTGCTGGCGCTGGGCCCGGACGCCTTCCTCGTCCACCGACTGGGTTCCGAGCAGGCCGTACGCCTCGACCAGGTCGTCGGCCAACAGGCGCGCCTTGGCGTCCCGCACGTCCGCCTGGACCACCGAGGCCCTCTTGGCCACGTCCGCCTGACGACCCAGAGGCTTCAACTGACGCCGGATTTCGGCAAGCAGGTCCGTCAAACGGTTCATGTTGGTCTGGGTCGCCTCCAGCTTGCGCAAGGCCTTCTCCTTGCGCTCGCGGTGTTTGAGCACCCCGGCGGCCTCCTCCACCAGGCCGCGGCGGGTCTCGGGAGTGGCCTGGAGGATCTGGTCCAGTTCCCCCTGCCCCACGACCACGTGCATCTCGCGCCCGATCCCCGAGTCGGACAACAGTTCGCGCACGTCGAGCAACCGGCAGGTGGTCCCGTTGATGGCGTACTCAGAATTGCCGTTGCGGAACTTGGTCCGCGAGATCGTGACTTCGGAGTAGTCGATCGGCAAGGCGCCGTCACTGTTGTCGATGGTCAGCTGGATCTCCGCGCGGCCGAGTGGTGCGCGCGAGTTGGTGCCGGCGAAGATGACATCCTCCATGCTCCCGCCGCGCAAGGTCTTGGCCCCCTGCTCCCCCATGACCCAGGCCAGGGCGTCGACGACATTGGACTTGCCCGAACCGTTGGGGCCGACGATGCAGGTGATGCCGGGCTCCAGGGTCAGCGACGTGGCCGAGGCGAACGACTTGAAGCCACGCAGGGTGAGCTTCTTCAGGTACATCACAGCTCCTGATCCACCGAGGCGACCGGCGCCCGCCTGATCGCCCGGAAAGTCCAGAACTTGTTGAAAAAGAACGAGATGGGAATCGTGACACAGATCATGATCAGGTGAGCCCAATACCACTTGGTCCGCAGCCCGCTGCTGTTGTCGAAGACGGAACTGGGCAGCCCGATCGGAGAATTGGGGTGCATCAGAGCCTGCTCCAGGATCATTCCGAGGCACTGAGCCAGCAGGCCGACGGTGAAGAAGGGCACAAACTCTTTGAACCAATGGGCATGATGGTCGGACTTGAACGACCACATCCGGTTGAGTTGGTAGTTGGACACATTGGCGACGACGAAGGCCACCATGGAAAAAACCAGGAACCAGCGGATGTTGAACTGGGTGCCCGCTATCGGCAAGAAGACATTGTTTTCTTCAGCGCTGGCCCAGATGTGCGGGGCGACTTTCTTGGCCCCGTACGCCACCACCAGATTGACCAGCACCCCGGAAGCGCCGACGATACTGAACTTGAACAGTTGCCCCAGACTTCCCCTGTATCTCATTAGCAATTGTCGGATCACAAGGACTCACTCTATCGAAGTCCGCATGAGAGTTTCGTACGCCACTTCGGCTGCCTTTTGTTCAGCACCCCGCTTGCTCGTGGCCACCCCCGATCCGAGCAGTTCCCCGCGTACCCGTACTTCGGCGGAGAAGATCCTCTCGTGATCGGGCCCGGACACCTCACAGGAGTAGTCGGGAGTCCCCGCATTCAACGACGATGTCAACTCCTGGAGACTGGATTTCCAGTCCAGCCCGGCGCCGAGATCCATGGCGTCGACGATGATCGGGTCGAAGATATGGTGGACGAAAGCGGCCGATGCCAGGAAACCTCCGGTCAGATGCACGGCACCGACAACGGCCTCCAGAGCGTCGGCCAGAATCGAATCCTTGGCTTCCCCGTGGGTGGCGATTTCCCCTCGGCCGAGTTTGAGGACCGACCCGATCGTCAGGTCCCTGGCCACCTGGGCCAGACAGTGCCCCGACACGACGGCAGCGCGTACTTTCGCCAACTGGCCTTCGGAACGATCGGGATAACAACGAAAAATGTGTTCTGTGACGATGGCGCCAAGAATGGAATCGCCGAGAAATTCAAGTCGCTCATTGGTGGCCCCCCGGCCATTCTCATAAGCCCACGAGCGATGGGTGAGCGCGAGATCCATCAGTTGGGCATCGACCCTAATCCCCAACTGATCGAGTACGCCTGCGAGCTGGCTCACACCCCGTTAGGCCTGCAGGACCTGCCGCCGGGAGCCGCGAGGACCGTACTGTCCACACGACGGGCAGGCTGTGTGAGGCAGATGCTTGGCGCCGCACGCCGCATTGGCACAGGTGACCAACTGGGGCGCTTCCGCCTTCCACTGGGAACGGCGGGCATGGGTGTTCGCACGCGACATTCTCCTCTTCGGAACAGCCACTGGTCTTCTCCTTACTCCCAAGCCGCCTGATTCGGCGACTGCCCTGGTGTAGCCTGCATCCAGGCTTTGGGCCTAGGACATCTTACCCCATTCGGCCAGGGTCAGCCACCGAGTGTCGCCGCCGGTTCCATGGTCATGGTCCGGGTCGGCGTTCAGATCGGCCCCGCATTGGGGGCACAACCCCAAACAGTCCTCTCGGCAGACACAGATCAGCGGCAGGTCGAGGATGATGGCGTCGCGGACCAGGTCTTCCAAGTCGATCGTCTCGTCGTGGATTTGTCCGGCCTGGTCGTCATCGAACTCCTCGACGCGCTCGGCATAGACGAATAGTTCTTGCACCTCGACGTCGGTGTCGCGGGTGAACGGGGCCAGGCAGCGTGAGCACTGGACGTCAAGAGTAGTACGAACGGTGCCCGAAGCCAGGATTCCGTCACCGACCGACTCCAGGCGGCCCTCGACGATGACGTCCCGGTCGGGCGGGATCTCGACCAGCCCTGTGGCCAGGCCGGAGGCGAACCCACCCTGGAGGCGAAAATCGACACAGGCCCCGGGGGTCCGCCTCACTCCTGCGACTGACAGTTCGAAGCGGCGGGCGGTCTTGCGGGAACCCCGAGACGTCCCTGACTCATCCATGCAGACCCCATCACCGACGTGGCTAGATATTCCAGCGGGGCAAGATTGAGGTCTGCTGGTCGTCGAGGTCGTCGGACTTGACCCGGCTCATCAGACGGTCGCGCATCACTCCGACCCTGGACAGGGTGACCTGCAACTCCGCCTCGAAGGCGGCCAGGCGGGTTTCGACGTACCGGTCGGCTTCGGCCAGCAATTCTTCCTGCTCGGCCTTCGCCTTGGCTTCGATGCGCGCGGCCCTGGTCTTGGCTTCTTGGACGATCTCGGTCTGGTCGACGATATCCCAGCCGCGCTTTCCCGCATTGGATTCCTGCTGGGCGCGAGCGTCGATGTCCTCCTCGAGTCCGGCGATGATCGTGTCGATCACGGCCAGGGTATCGGCACGGTTGAGCATGCACGAAGCAGACATGGGCACAGCCCTGGCCTCCACGATGGTCCTCTTCAGATCCCTGAGACGACGTTCGGTCTGGGTAGTGTCACCCATCACAACTCCTTTTGCATCGATGCCACGACATTGGCTGGTACGAACCTCGCAACGTCGCCTCCGGCCCGGGCGACTTCCCGCACCAGTGTGGAAGAAATGAAGCTGACGGCCGAAGATGCCGGTAGGACTATTGTTTCGATATCTGCCATTGACGCATTCATCATAGCCATTGCCCATTCCGCTTCATAGTCTGCTCCGCTGCGAGCCCCGCGGACCAACGCACTCGCTCCATGCGTACGGCAGAAGTCGACCGCGAGGCCGTCCATCGCCGCAACACTGACGTTGTCTAGTGAGGCGACCGCACCCCGGGCCATCTCGACCCGGCGATCCACATCGAAGAGGTTTCGCTTGCCGACATTCACACCGACTGCCACGATGACGTGATCGAAGATCCGGGAGGCCCGGACCACCACATCCCAATGGCCCAACGTGAACGGGTCGAACGACCCCGGCACAACTGCCTTCACAGGCTCCCTTTCTTCGCGTAGTAGATGACCGTACTCCCATAGCGTCGGTGTCCGACACTCACACAACTCTCAGAAAACTCTACCGCACCCGACCAAGCCGATCGTTCCACGACGATATGGCCGCCAGACCTCACCCATCCGCGCGCCTCGACCAGGCCGACCACCCGGGCCACCTCGTCGTCGGTGGTCTCGTACGGCGGATCCATCCACACCAGGTCGTACGACGCCACACTGGGTCTGGCCAAGAACCTGGGGACATCGGCCACGACCACCTGGCCGGACACCTTCAGGGTCGTCAGGTTCGTCCCGATCACCCGCGCGGTCGCCGCATCCTTCTCCACCCAGGTCGCACTGGCACCGCGACTGACCGCTTCCAGACCCATGGCGCCCGATCCCGCGTACAAATCCAGGAAGGTCAGTCCGGCCAGCTGACTGCCCGGATCCTGGCCCGCGACACCCAGCCGGGAAGCGATCTGGGCGAAAACGGATTCGCGCACCCGGTCGGTGGTCGGACGAGTTGTCCTACCCGGTGGAACGACGACTCGACGAGAGGCCAGAGAACCCGCGATAATCCTGCTCACGCACCCAGATTACGTGAAAGAATCAACTCATGACAGACATCGAATCTCCCATCACCCAGTTGGACATGGACAAGGCGTGGGATTTGCTCGCCAGCCAGCGTTTGGGTCGTGTCGCCGTCCAGTCCGACCTCGGGGTGGACATCTTCCCCGTCAACTACGCGGTCGACGGGGAATCCCTGGTCTTCCGCACCGCCCAGGGCACCAAACTGTCCGGACTGAAGTCGTACAGCCAGGTCACCTTCGAGATCGACTCGTGGGACGAGCAAACCGGTTACTCCGTCGTCGCCAAAGGCCATGCCACCACGCTGACCGATCCCGCTGAGATCACCCAGGCCCAAGCCCTCAACCTGAGGCCCTGGGTCCCCACAGTGAAGACATTTTTCGTACGAATTCAGGTCACGTCGATTTCAGCCAGGAAGTTCGCGTTCGGGCTGGAACCGCCGCAGCCGGGACATGGTATTTCAGCAGGCTCCTAGTGTCCTGCGCCGTTAATTCGCCTTAATAGTCGTGCTATGGAGTCAAGTATCTGTTCAGCGGTCTTGACCCAGATGAAGGGTTTCGGATCATCGTTCCAGGCTGATGCCCATGCGCGGAG
>WRFP01000068.1 GCA_009778725.1 Propionibacteriaceae bacterium | reverse complement strand
GGAGAGAACCGGCCACACGCCAGCAGCCCGCCCGAGTTCGGTCAACAGGGTCTGGTCCGGCTTGTCCATCCAACGATCGAGGCTGGCTCCCGCCTGCCAGATCTGGTCTGCCGCCACGACCAGTGATTCGTCTGCGACAGACTGGAGAGAAAAGGTCAGATTCCAATGCTCGTTCTCGTCTGATCCTGGTTCCATCAGCCGCATATGCAGGCGGGCGTCACGCCCCTGTCCCACGTGGTCCCAGATCGCGAGCTGGTCCCGCAACCCGGACGCCTCCTTCGTACTGGCCGTGAAGGTCGCCTGGGGAGAAGACAGTGCCGTCAGGAAAGACTCGGCCACGGGCCGGCGAACCGGCGGGCGGCCCCGGCGCTTCACCGGGGGGGCTCCCAGACGAATCTCCTCAGACTCCAGGCGCCGGCGGACCACCGCATCCACCAGGGCGTCGAGGGCCTCCTCGACCACGGCGTTCGGTGCCAATCCGGTCAGGTCTTGGGCGGAGGTGACCAGCGCACGCGCCACGGGTGGAAGGGCTGTTGCTGCCATGGCAGCGAAGCGGGCGTTCTCCCCTCGAAGAACCGCGCGCCAGTACGCCCGACCGGCGGTCGGCTCCGAATCCCCCAAGATGGCCAGTGCCGGCAGATATTGTCCCTGGTCCCCCAGTTGTGTGGCGAACCTGGCCAGAGTCCGGAAGAAATGGACAGAAGCGCCGAGCCGAACCTCCTCCAGCGGATCCGGCTGACGTTCTTCGTGATCGCCCAGAAGATCCCAGTCTTCCCAATCGGCCGAGTCCGCGTCGTCCCAGTCGGAGTCGTCCCAGACCGCGTCGTCCCAGTCTGGTGGGTTGGTGTCTGCCCAGTCCGACAACTCAGGGTCGTCGCGGCCGCTGGGACTTGACCTGGTCGTACTTCCAGTCAGCCACGTCAAGGCTTCGGGACCAGTCAGTACGGCGACGGGAACGCTCCACGCCATCAGGTTCACTTCCCGGGGAGCCGGTCGGGGCACTGGACGCATCAACTCCGGTGAGTCCAGCGGAGCCGTTCTCACGGACGGCAGCGCGAGAACAGCTGTCGTCACATCATCACTGACCACCCGCAAGTCGTCGCCGGACGCCGCGAAGGTGTGAGGTCTCGCGGATCGAAGGGCGGAACTGGTGGACTTGACTGCGCGGTCGGCGTCCTCGCCCCACACCGCCAGCCCCCGGTGGGGCCACCAGAAGGCATGTGCCGTGTGCATGGAGTGCCTCCTTGTCCCGCCTGAGATCGATCATCAGTGACGGGGTGGAGTAGCGCTGGGCTACCCGTACTCATCCCGACACGAAACCTTGCCCATCCTACTCAGGCTAGAGCCCGAATGCACCGATCCATGGCTGCTGCGCGACCCTGTGGAGGCACGCTGGCTCGTCGGGCGTCGCTCAACTTCACGTCCAGTCTGCCCTCACGCCACCCGCCGACCCATCGCACCCCCACAGTGTCGCTCGCGACGCCAGCGATCAGTGCATTCGGGCTAGAGCCCGAATCCCCTCCCTCTTGCCTCGTGGGCCTCCATGAGGAAAATTGTTCATCGTTTATTGGTAAATGACTAGCAATCGGCTAGCACGGCACTGCTAGAGTGAGTTTCGTCATTCCTGTCCGTGTGACTTTGCATCTCGCGCTGGTTCGCGACACCAACAGGATGCAGGGCCGGGACCCGACATACCAGTGGAGGACTTCCCAATTATGCATGTTTCTATTCCACGACGCCTGGGCGGACTCGTTGCCGTCGGCCTGGCGCTCACCCTTGGATTGAGCGCCTGCTCATCATCCAGCCCCACCAGTAACACGTCCAAACCAGCGGCCACCGCGACATCTCTGGCCGGAGTCGGTACGTTGGACGACCTGTATGCCGCCGCCAAAACCGAAGGCGCACTCAATGTGATCGCGCTGCCCCGCGACTGGGCCAACTACGGCGCTGTCATCGACGCTTTCAAGGCTCTCTATCCTGGGATCACCGTCAACGAGCAGAACCCCAACGGTTCCAGCGCCGACGAGATTGCCGCCGCCAAGACCAACAAGGGGCTCGACACGGCTCCCGATGTTTTCGACCTCGGGTTGGCAGTCGCCTTGTCCAACACCGACCAGTTCGCACCGTACAAGGTTTCGACGTGGGATGACGTCCCCGCCGAACTGAAAGACGACTCCGGTTTGTACTTCGCTGACTACGGCGGATTCATGTCCTTGGGGATCGACTCTGCCAAGTACCCCGTACCGACCTCGATCCAGGATCTTCTTCAACCGCAGTACAAGGGTGCTGTGGCGATCAACGGAGACCCGACCCAGGCTGGCTCGGCCTTCGCTGCGATCGGTCTGGCCACTCTGCTCAATGGCGGCACACTGGACGACTTCACGCCCGGAATCGACTTCTTCTCGCAGATGAACCAGGCAGGTAACTTCCTCAAGGTCGATCCCACCGACGCCACCATCGCCTCCGGTGAGACTCCGATCGTCTTCGACTGGGATTATCTCAACGCTGTCCAGGTGAAGAGCGTGCCGACCTGGCAAACCGTGATCTTCCCCGGAGAGGGGTACGCGGGGTACTACTACCAGGCCATCAATGCCGGGGCTCCCCATCCGGCGGCTGCCCGGTTGTGGGAGGAGTTCCTCTACTCCGATCAGGGCCAGAACCTCTTCTTGGGAGGTGGCGCCCGCCCGTCCCGCATGGAGGCCATGACTGAGGCCGGAACGATCGACACCGCGCTGGCGGCAGCCCTGCCGGTTGCCCCCGAGGATGCCGTTGTCCCGACCCAGAGCCAGTCCTCCGCTGCCGGAACTCTGCTCGGCCAGAAGTGGGCCAGCGCGATTGGATAGCAGTCAACCGTGACGTCGATGTCGCAGGCTAACCGGCCCGGGACCCCCACGTCCCGGGTCCGGCGCCCGCGCTCGATCGTTGCCGCTCTCGGGTTGGCACCTTTTTCCATCTATGTCGTCTTGTTCCTGGCACTTCCAACCGTCCTGGCGGTGACCTCAGGACTCTTCGACGGCAAGGGCCATTTCACCTGGAACAATTTCACGGCTCTCGGCGATCCGGTGGTCCTGCGTACTTTCTGGGCCAGCCTGTGGTTGTCCCTGGTGACGGCGGCGGTGGGCGCCATCCTCGGAGCAGTGGTCTGCTACGCCCTGATCGGCGTCAACCCGACACGGCCCATCCGCGTCAGCGTGGATGCCGCCGCCGGTGTGCTGGCCCAGTTCGGCGGTGTCATGCTGGCTTTCGTCTTCATCGCCACCATGGGGCGCAACTCTTTGATCAACCAATGGCTGACCAGGATCGGGATCAACATTTACTCTTCTGGGATGTGGTTGTACGACCTGCCCGGGCTGATCTTGCCGTACATCTACTTCCAGGTGCCGCTGATGGTCATCACCTTCATGCCGGCCATGGAGGGGCTCAAGCCGCAATGGGCCGAGGCGAACGCCGCCCTGGGGGGTACGCGGTGGACTTTCTGGACCCGGATCGGCCTGCCGGTCCTGGCTCCGTCGTTCATGGCCAGCTACCTGCTCCTGTTCGCGAACTCCTTCTCGGCCTATGCCACGGCTGCGGCACTGGCCAGCCAGGGCTCCCAGATCGTACCCCTGCAAATCCGGGCTGCCCTGACCAGTGAGACCGTGCTCGGACGCCAGAACCTGGCCGGGGCGCTGGCAGCGGGAATGATCCTCGTCATGATCGTTGTCATGACCGGGTACGCCACCATCCAGCGGCGGGCGGAAAGGTGGCGGTCATGAGGACCGGGTCGTTCTATCCCAGCCGTGTCACCCGCTGGGTGATCGGGATCATCCTCGGGCTGCTCGTTCTGATTCCCCTGGCGATGACGCTGGAATACACCTTCCGCGATGGCAAGGGACATTCCCTGAAGCATTGGGCCGCCCTGTTCGACCCCGCGAACAAGTCGACCTACAGCCCTCTGTGGACCGGCGTGACCAACTCGCTCATCCTCGCCGTGGCCACCATCGTGATCGTCCTGGTCCTGATCGCTCCGACGATGATCCTTGTCACCGTCAAGTTTCCGCACCTGCGCCGGGTCTTTGAATTCGTCGCCCTGCTGCCCATCACCATTCCGGCCATCGTGCTCGTCGTGGGCCTGTCGCCGATCTACCTGTTCATCGGTCGCTCGGTCGGCACCGGTGCCTGGACGCTGTGTTTCGCGTACGGAATTCTGGCCCTGCCCTTCGCCTTCCGGGCCATCCAGGCCAGCATCGACGCCACCAACGTGACGACGCTGGCCGAGGCAGCCCGCTCGCTGGGAGCGTCCTGGCTGAACGTCATCGTGCGTGTCCTGGCACCCAATCTCAGATCGGGCCTGATGGCGGGCTCTCTGATCTCGGTCGCAGTGGTGCTGGGGGAGTACACCATCGCGTCGCTGCTCAACCGCCAGAATTTGCAAACCTCGCTCGTCGTCGTCAACCAACAGGACGCGTTCATTGCGGTGATCGTCTCCCTGCTGGCCCTGGCTTTCTGTTTCATCCTCCTGCTCGTGATCGGACAACTCGGGCGGATGGGCTCGGCCCGGAAGGAGCGCTCATGACCGACGAACCACTGGCCATGGCACGCCAGGCGACCTCGGTCGTCCTGGAATCGGTGACCAAGGATTTCGGCACCAACCGGGTCCTCAAGGACCTGGATTTGACCGTCGAGGCGGGGGAGTTCGTCTCCCTGCTCGGGCCGTCGGGCTGCGGCAAGACCACGGCACTCAGACTGATCGCCGGGCTGGAACAGGTCACGGCGGGCATCATCCGGATGGACGGAGTCGATGTCTCCCGGGTCCCGACGAACAAGCGTGACATCGGAATGGTCTTCCAGGCGTACTCCTTGTTCCCCCACATGACGGCCCTGCAGAACACGATGTTCGGGTTGCAGATGCGCAAGACGCCCCGCGTGGACGCCCACCGCCAGGGGATGGAGGCGCTGGAATTGGTCGGGTTGGCCGACCTGGCAGAGCGTTATCCCCATGCCATGTCCGGGGGACAACAACAACGCATCGCCCTTGCCCGTGCCCTGGTCACCTCGCCTAAAGTTTTGTTGCTGGATGAGCCCTTGTCTGCCCTGGACGCCCAAGTACGCCTCCAGTTGCGCGTCGAGGTACGCCGCATCCAGATCAGCCTCGGCATCACCACCGTTTTCGTCACCCACGACCAGGAGGAGGCCCTGGCCATCTCCGACCGTGTGGCGGTGATGAACGCCGGACAGATCGAGCAGATCGGCACACCTGAAGAGTTGTACCTTGCCCCGGCAACCCCGGTTGTGGCGGCCTTCGTGGGCATGTCGAGCCTGGTGCGGGCCGTGGCCGGCGACGGTGTGGCCAACGCCTGGGGCATCGCCATCCCACTGATCGGGAACCCGCCGGCGGGAGATTGCGAGATTTTCGTCCGCCCCGAGCACGTGAGGATCGCAGCCGACGGCGAGCCGGTCATCCACGCCACAGTCGAGACCAGCACCTTCCTCGGCTCCATGCGCCGCACCCAGGTGGTCACCGACGACGGGCAACGTCTCACCCTCCAGCACGCCGCCGAACAACACTTAGATGTGGGCGCCAGCGTCAATCTGACCATCGTTCCGGTCCCTGTGGCAGTACGTGAGTAGGCACATCCGACCCCTGACAGGCCGTACTGAAAAATCAAACCCTGGCGTCTTGCGATGTGATTCAGTGGGTGGCACACGTGGCGAGTGGTGTTTTTTCGTGTCCTGACAGTACGCTAGGGTGTGATCCATTCGGGGCATTGAGCGCCCCATTTTCCTTTCCTGAGGAGACGCCATGAAATCACGTCGTCTATTGTCGACCAGTATTGCCGCCGTGGCCGTGTTGAGCCTTGGCTTGGCCGGTTGCTCGAGCCCCACATCGTCCACCAGCCCATCCCCGAATTCAACCGGCAAGACGTTCACGATCGGGTCTGCTGTCATCGTGTCGCACCCCGCCCTCCAAGCCGCCCAAGACGGCTTCGAAGCAGTGCTTAAAGAGAACAATGTCAATTACACGATGATCAACCAGAACGCCCAGAATGACACATCCAACGCCGCCACGATTGCCTCGAATTTCCATTCCAATCCGAACATCGACCTGATCCTGGCGATCTCGACCCCCATCGCGCAGGCCATGGCCAGTGCCGAGAAGGATCGCCCTATTATCTTCACCGCGGTCACTGATCCGGTCACCGACGGCCTCGTGCCCTCCTGGGACCAGGCCGGGTCGAATATCACGGGCACGTCCGACCAGAACCCCGGAGCCAAGCCAGTGTCGCTGGTCCAGGAGGTCATGCCGAACGTGAAGACCATCGGTGTGTTGTACTCGTCCTCAGAGTCGAACTCCCTGGCCCAACTGGACATGTACAAGACTGAGGCCGCCAGCCTCGGCGTCACCTTGAAGCCGCAGGCCGTCACCTCGACCGCCGAGATCACCGCCGGACTCCAGGCCCTCGCCGGAGTCGACGCCATTCTCGTCCCGACCGACAACACGGTCGTCAACTCGATCGCCACCGTGATCAGCTTCGGCCAGGAAAACAAGATTCCGATCTTCTGCGCCGACACCAGCACAGTCACTCTGGGCACCGTGGCCACCCGTGGTTTGAACTACAATGATCTGGGCCGGGCAGCCGGCGAGATGGCGGTTAAGATCCTGGTCGACGGGACTCCGATCAGCCAGATCCCGCCGGAGGCCCCGACCAGTACGCAACTGTACGTCAACCCCGGTGCCGCCGAGAGCTTCGGCCTGACACTGCCTGATGACTTCGTCAGCAAGGCAGATTTCGTGGAGACGACCACACAGTAAGCAGACAAGGAGCCGTACCACTGTCATGTTGGGAGCTGTTGATCAAGGCCTCATCACCGCGCTGTTGGCCCTCGGAGTTTTTCTGACCTTCCGAATCCTCAACTTCGCCGACCTGACAGTGGACGGCTCTTTCACAGCCGGGACCGCCACCGCCGCCATCCTGATCTTCAACGGCATGTCGCCGGTGTGGGCCACCGGAGCCGGTCTCCTGGCCGGAGCGGCGGCCGGGCTGCTGACAGGACTGCTCCACACCAAGGCGCACATCGATCCGTTGTTATCCAGCATCTTGGTGATGCTGGCGATGTACAGCATCAACACCCACATCATGTGGCTGGGCAAAGACGGACAGCAACGCACCAACGTACCTCTGCTGAACAAGCCGACCATCTTCACCTGGCTGGTTGAACACCGATTGCGCGGGTCATGGACATCGGTCACACTGATCGCCCTCGGAGTGATCCTGGTGGTGATCTTGATCAACTGGTTCTTGTCCACCAAGTTCGGCTTAGCGGTCATGGCGACCGGCGACAACCCCAACATGGCGTCAGCCATGGGCATCAGCACGGACTTCACCAAGATTGTCACCTTGATGATCTCCAACGGGCTGGTCGGATTGTGCGGGGCGGTCATGGCACAGTACTCCGGCAGTTCGGCCATCGGCGACGGCACCGGCATGATTTTGATCGGGTTGGCCTCAGTCATCCTGGGCAACGCCATTTTTGGCACACGATTCTTGTGGCTTGCCACAGGCGGTGTCGTCGTGGGCGCGGTGCTCTACCGTGTCGCGGTCTTCCTGGCCTTGAAATGGGAGTTCATCAACAACGCCGACATGAAACTGATGTCGGCCGTCCTGGTCGTGATCGCCCTCGTACTGTCGCAGTGGAAGGGAGCCCAGGCCCTGGTCTCCCGGCTGTCTCCCTGGCGGACCAAGGCCACCACGCCTGAACCGATGAGTGTGGAGCCGAACCAGTTCTCCCCGTTCGCCCAAGTCGACGCCGCCATGCACAAGTCTGTGGTCGTCGGCGAGCCGGAGCCCTCACATCCAGGAGTCGTCTGGACACCCGGTGCGGACTCAGACCAGGTCCTCGGCCGATCTGAGGAGACCTGATGCTCACCCTGACCCGTGTTTCCAAGACTTTCTATCCGGGTACGCCCAATGAGCGCCAGGCTTTACGCTCAATCGACCTGGACCTGACCGACGGTGATTTCGTGACGATCATCGGCTCGAACGGCGCCGGAAAATCGACCCTGCTCAACGTCATCGCCGGGTCGATCCGGGTGGACGAGGGCTCGGTCGTGATCGATGGCCGCGACGTCACCCGCCAGAAGGAGTTCCGGCGGGCTTCCCGGATCGCCCGGGTGTTCCAGGACCCGTCAGCCGGGACCGCGCCACACCTGAGCATCGAGCAGAACCTCGCCGTCGCCCTCAACCGCGGTCGCAGCCACACCCTGGCACCCGGATTGACCCACGCCCGCCGCCAAGAATTCAGGACCCAATTGGCCACCTTGGAACAGGGCTTGGAGGACAGGATGCGCCACCGTGTCGGGCTACTCTCCGGCGGGCAGAGGCAGGCGCTCAGCCTGCTGATGGCAGCCTTCACCCAACCGAACTTGCTCCTTCTCGACGAGCACACGGCGGCCCTCGATCCCGAGCGGGCGGAATTGGTTCTCAGGCTGACCGCGCAGCGGGTCTCCGAACAACACCTGACCGCCCTGATGGTCACCCACAACATGGATCACGCCCTGCGCCTGGGCAATCGCCTCGTCATGATGCACGAGGGCCGAATCCTGCACGTCTTGACCCCCGAGGAGAAAAAGTCGGCCAAGGTTTCCGACCTGCTCGAGTGGTTCAGCCGCGAGAAAGGCGCCCTGAGCGACCGTACTCTCTTAGAGTGATCGTGTTGTTCTGGCTTGTCGCGCCGGGCCACCCAGTCGGCAGTACGGCCCCTGTCAGCCCCGCCCCAACGAATCGATGTACTCGGGAACGTCTTTGCGATCCGCGACCGGCAGCTTGGCCATCAGGGAGCGGAGGTGTTTCTTCACCGTGTCTTCGGTGATGACCAGTTCCTCGGCAATCTGCCGGCTGGTCATCGAGCGGCAGACACACCTGAGGACGTCGGTTTCCCGCCTGGTCAGCCCGAATTCGTGGACGGCGACGGAAATCCCCGGATCGGGATCGCCACGGCGGATGACCTTGACCCGGATGGCCTCCATCTGCTGGTTGATGGTCGCGACCGGTTGATGCAGTTTGCGCGACATCGCGTACTTCGTCTGACCCTCCATCAACAACAAGGCGACTTCGATCTCGGCTGCAGTGAGCAGGTCGCCCATGCCGCCAGGTGAGGCAGGCGGGGTCCGTGTGATTCTCGCCGGAAGGTCGCCAGCTTCACCTGCTTCACCAGCTTCGACTGCTTCGTCGGCTTCCACCGATTCGGTGCCGGGCGCCGGCTCGTCCTGGTCGGTGGACGGCTTCTCCCAGATCATCAGGTTCAGCATGGCTCCCAATGAGCGTTCCTTGTAGTGCTCGTACAGGAAGGAGACCACCACGACGAAGACAATGCCGGAGATCGCTGCTCCGACCATGACCGGGATGCCCAGGTGTCCGAAGGGTTGCGGGACCGGGATCATGGCGCCGAAGCCCTTGAAGCTCAGAAACAGCGGTACGCCTGCCATCGCGAAGAAAGCCGGCCACCTCGAGCCTTCGATGAAATGCATGGGGAAGCTGTAGACGAAGTACCAGGAATAGACCCCGCCGGTGGTGATCACGATGGTCAGCGGCAGGTCCATGGCCTGATAGTTCCCGGGGGCCGCCACCAGGGCGACCAGCGTCACGAGGAACAGGCCCATGCCGATCATGAAGGCAGCCCGCTCATGTCCCTTGTCGCTGAGGATCGCGAACAGCAGCCACCCGATCCCCGAAGGGACCAGCGCGATGATATAGTCGACCGCCATGCCCGACCAGGTCTCGTCCGTACCGATGAACAGCGTGTACAACATCAGGTCGCGGAACCAGATCAGGCAAGACAGTACGACGAGCGTTGCCAGGGCCACCAGCCAGGCCGCGGGGGAGAACCTGATGGTTTTCGGCTCCGACACCTGTTTCCACCCGGTCAGGTCCCTTCTCACACCGAGCCAGGCGATCAGCACGAGTGTCACCTGGGCCAGCAAACCGATCAACGGGGGAGGGCTGACGATGGGCCAGGCCGCCCCGATGATGGCGGCGCAGGTCCAGCCGGCCATGTAGCGGGTCAGACGATAATGCTTGCTACCGGTGCTCAAGACCCCGCAGGCCCGCCGTGCCACCACCGGTGCGATCAGCATCCCCGACAAGCAGTACGCCAGGATCCCCGTCTCGGTGGGCAGGTAATGGGCCCCCACAAGGGCGAATGGTGCGAAGGGAGCCGTGAAGAAGGCAACGCGGCTCAGCCCCGGCAAGTTTTTCCCGTACCGGATGGCCAACACCACAATCGTCACCGCTGTCACCAGCATGAAGACCGATTCGGTGAACACATCCTGTTGGTAGCTCATCCCAGCCGGAGCGAACGTCTCCCAGGCGCCCTCCATGAGCAGCAGCCATGTCAGACCGCCGCACCACCCGATGAGTTCGCGCCTGGTTGTCGTCCCTGTAGCTGAATTCGTCGCCCCCTGAAGCGCCTGATTCATATCAGCTAGCTTACCCGGATTCATCGAGGCATTGTCGCTATGCCCATGGCACCCATCTGTACGGGAAGGTGAGTTCCCGCAAAGTCGGGGGCACGCGTAAACAGTGCACACCCACTGATGACACTCAGATGTGGCCGCTCGCGGCGCAAGCCCTCGGTGAATCCGGGTGTACCCGTATCCACCGATTCATTGCTGCTGCGCGTTTTCTTATGATCACTTCAGTGAAGAAGGGACCACAGTATGTTGACAGCCGTTGCAAGCATAGTGATATATTGATGATATTCGTAGGTAAGACATTTGATTGCTGTCTATATTATCTATGCGTCTTGTTTCGGGTGCCCGGCGTTCATGAGCGAACTGGGGGGCAAATAGCCAGAAGAAGGCGTTGACTAGTAATAATATGGCATGTGATTAAACTAAACATGTGTCCTGGACTTCGTCCAGTGTTCAGTAACCAGGGGCTTTGCACTACGGGTATACCTATTTATTTTAAAACAACGGGAGGAATAATGAAAAAATTGGAGTCTTGTCTATAGTTTTCACAGACGTGTTTTTGCTAGTCGAACGAGTACGCGTTCCAGTCAATCGTGCGTGCTCTCGTGCAAGCTCGACGAGACTCCTCGCTTCGCCAAAGTCGCCACCTCG
>WRFP01000067.1 GCA_009778725.1 Propionibacteriaceae bacterium | reverse complement strand
GGCAAAGGTCGTGCCGTGGCTGGACGTGGACTCCAGACGGATTTCGCCGCCGAAGCGGTGGGCCACTTCCGAGGCCAGCGCCAACCCCAAGCCGAAACTTCGTTTGCGTCCGGATTCAGACCCGTGGGAGAAGCGTTCGAAGACGCGCTCCGGATCGACGCCAGCGATGCCGTCGCCGTGATCCGTCACGCGGATGACAGCGGTTTCGTCAACGGCCTGGACCGAGACCTCCACTGTGCTTCCCGAGGGTGAATGTTGAATGGCATTATCCACAATTGCCACGATTGCCCTTGTCAAAGAGGTTTCTGGGACGGAAGCCATGATTTCGGAGGGTGCTTGGAGACTGATCTCGATCTGGGCCTGTTCGGCGACCGCGTTCAGTGACGTGACGGCCGCGCGCAGGCAGGCCACCACAGATGTTCTGGTCCCTTTCTGGACTGGGGTCCCCTCGACCGTGAGGAGCATGTCGTCGAGGACACGGGCCATGTTGGCTGTGTCGTGGTGGAGTTGGAGGACCACGTCGTCGATCGGTTTGTCGTTGTCCAGGCGGCGTTGGAGGATCTGGACCCGGGACGACAGGGCTGTCAGGGGGGTACGCAACTCATGGCTGGCGTCGGCCACGAAGTGTCGTTGTAGCTCCAGGGCTTCGGCCAACGGTTTGGCGGCGCGCCGGGCCATGAACCAGGCCACCAGCGAGGTGAGGATCGGGCTGACGATGGCCAGGATCACCAGCGTCCAGATCACTTGAGAGGCGTCCAGCCATCCCCGGCGGGGGGGACGTACGGTGATGTGGCCGTTTTCGGTGGCGATCTGGTACCCCGGGGGGACCTGGACGGCGTTGACCATCGCGATGATGATGAGGACCAGGCAGCCGATGAAGACCACGGTTCCGGAGGCGGCGGCGACGGCGACTCCCACGGAGACTGCTGCGTGGCGTACCTTCTCGTCGTCGCTGGAGGCCTGGGCGCGGTTGCGGGCCTGGCGGCGGGTGATACGGGGCTTGTCGGTGGGGTGGGTGATGGGTTGTGCAGGGGTGTGCCGCTGGGTGCGGGAGGTGGGACGGGTGGATCCCAGAACGGCTGGCTGGGCACCTGTGGTTGTGAAAGCGGGTACGGGGACGGAGCCCAGGGGAGGCGGGGGGAATGACGGCGAAGAGGGGGAAGAAGGTTCGGGAGGTTCGGGAGGTTTGCCGACTTGTAGGTCGGTCCTCGGCGGTGGGGTTGGCTGCACTGACAGGTCGGTGGTGCTCATGAACCGTCTCCGAGGCGGTAACCCTGGGCCCGTACTGTTTCAATGAGGTTGCGTTCGGTCTTGCGGCGGATGTAGTGGACGTAGGTGTCGACTGTGCCGGGGGTGTCGTCGGCGGAGAAGATGGTGGAGAGGATTTCGGCGCGGGAGAAGATGTGCTCGGGGGATTCGGCGAGCAGGGCGAGCAGGCCCGACTCCGTACTGGTGAGGCTGATGCGGTCGCCGAAGGGGTCGTACAGGCTCTGGGTCTCGGGGACAAACAACCAATCACCGATGTAGGTCTTGCCGGTTTCGGCGGCGAAACCACGACGCAATGCCCGGAGCCGGGCCAGTAATTCATCGAAATCGAAGGGCTTGGTCAGGTAGTCGTTGGCACCGCCGTCGAGGCCCGAAACACGGTCGCCGACCGACCCCAGGGCAGTCAGCATCAACACGGGGGTTGTGATGCCAGCCCGTCGTACTGCCTGGATCACAGCGACCCCGTCCATGCCTGGGAGGCGGCGGTCAATCACCATGACATCATAATGGGCGTGCAGGGCGCGGTCGAGACCCTCCTCACCCGAAGCGGCATGATCCACGTCATAACACTCCTGGAGGACCTCGACCACCATGTCGGCAATGGCTTGGTCGTCCTCGATGAAGAGCAATGTGGGGTTCATGAATCCATTCTTGTCGGGTGTCTCTCAGAAAGCACTCAATGTGCTGTGTCCAGTCTAGGCCCGGATGCACCGATTCATGGCTACTCCGCGACCCTGTGGAGGCACGCTGGCTCGTCGGTCGGCGCTCAACAGACATCCAGTCTGCCCTCACGCCACCCGCCGACCCATCGCACCCCCACAGTGTCGCTCGCTACGCCAGCAATCGGTGCATCCGGGCTAGGCAAAGAACAGTACGTTGGCGGTAGGCCTCGCGCACGGGCGTGAATCGGTTAGGCTGAGGGCATGAGCATCATTGTTGATACACCTTTGGTGATGGTTCGGACCGTGGCGGTTGGGCCAATGAACAACAACGTATATCTTTTGACGGTGAAGGAGACTGGTTACGGGATTTTGATCGACGCGGCTGATGAGCCAGACACGATCGACCAGTTGATCAGGGAAGCCGCTGAGGAGACAGTACGGGAGAATTCTGCGATCGTAGCGGATCGCCAGGCTCGTACTGTTGAAATGATCATCACCACCCACGCGCATTTCGATCACACGGCCGCACTGGCCGACATGGTCGTGCGGACCGGTGCGCGCACCGCCGCCGGACGTGCGGATGCCGAACAGATCGAATCTTCCACCGGGGTCGCCACCGACCTGATGCTCGACGATGGCGCCACCGTGGGGATTGCGGGATTGAGCTTGGCAGTGATCGGCCTGCGAGGACACACTCCCGGATCGATCGCCTTGGCGTACTGCGAAGAAGGCTGTCCCGCCCATCTATTCTCCGGCGACTCCCTGTTCCCCGGCGGCGTGGGCAACACGAATCAGGACCCCGCCCGTTTCGCCAGCCTGTACGCGGATGTCGTGTCGCGCCTGTTCGACGTTTATCCCGATGACACAATCGTGTGGCCGGGCCACGGCAACCCGACCACCCTCGGTACCGAACGCCCCCACCTTGGCGAATGGAAACAACGTGGCTGGTGAAGTGGTTTCACAAGGTTTCCGCCTTCACCCGTTGATTGTGTTGATGGGGGACAGCACGGATGTGGAATGCCGTGGGAGCCAAACACATGTCGAGATCGTTCAGGACAAAGGGGAGACCAGCAAGAAGGCCCGCGGTTTCCAGTGCAATTCCCATTGTTCCTCTGAATGTGGGAGTCGTCAACCCGATCCAGTGGAGCCCGCATGATCTCAGCGTTTGTCGTTCGTGAGGATTTGTTAGTTGTCCGGCATCCCGGGTGATGAGGCCGTTGAAGTCATCGTTGCTCATTTTGTCGAACAGTGGAAGATCCTTCAACCCGGATGCACCGATTGCTGGCGTCGCGAGCGACGCTGTGGGGGTGCGATGGGTCGGCGGGTGGCGTGAGGGCAGACTGGACGTCTGTTGAGCGACGCCCGACGAGCCAGCGTGTCGGCACAGGGTCGCGTAGTAGCCATGAATCGGTGCATCCGGGTTCAACCCTGACCATTTCCGTTCGTTGGTCGTTGAGAACTCGTGATTGACGAAGATGACACGTAGTGGTTCCAGTGCAGCCACCGTGACGTTTTCGTCAAGAAGGAATTTCACTTTAGGCGACTTTTCTGACTTTCGAGCGAACCTCTTCGTCAAAGCTCAAGGCATCAAGGGTTGCTGCTTCGGTGGCGCCCGGATAGAACCTTTCGATGTCGCGAGGGAATATGGTGTGGTTGTCCACGATGGCTGCAACGATGTCGTACCCGATTCTGGTGTTTTTCAAGACGGGCCATCCGCCCACCCGGTTGGCGTTGACTTCTAGGTTCGGTCGTGGGTTTCGGAAGTCCACGACTCGTACGCCAGTCTTTGTCATGAAAGGCTCGTAGATTCTGGCCAGGTTGTACAGCTCATATTGTCCAGGGTTGTTGATGAGGTCCAACCATCCGGAATCCGTCTCCACGACGATGGACTTCCCACGTACCGCGAAAAGGTAAGCAGACACGTGATCTGTGAGGTCGTAATCCGGCAGGCGCTTGATCGCGGAGCGGATCTTCTGGAGTGACGTGTCGGCTCTCAGACGAACCAGAGTCCTCAGCGCAACAACATCACGGAACGAGTAGAGGGGCGGTCTCGCCGGGTTCACTTCGGGAATGAGAAGGTTCGTTGATCTCCAACGGCGCAGTTGGCTCACAGACGCTCCACTCAGAACCGACGTGAGATCAATGGGGAATGACATGACCAAAACCTCCTCATGTTTCCAGTATGTCATGCTGGTTACGGCCGGATCTCTTATTACACAGTCATGTTTTCAGAACAAGATCGAACAGGTGTTCAAGATTCTGCTGTGATTGATGAAAATGTCGGAGCCCTGTGGCATGACGTGGGGAAGACCAAGCTAACTTTTCAGTCGAAGCGTTGTTCCCACAATCGCGGAGATTATCCGAATTCGGCAGTATTCGCATGCACTATGATACTGTCGTCCCCTCGGTTGCGGGGATCCTGTCGGGCAGAGAACTCTTTGGAGGAAAATAACAATGCGAACAACAGTAGTGCAACCGCACAAATCTTCTCTTGGCATGGATGCCAACCTCGCCGTACTGATCGTCTACATCGCCATGGCGATCGTGTCGTGGATACCCTATTTGGGCTGGATCGCGTGGGCCGTTCCGCTGGTGTTTTTCTTCTTGGAGAAGAGCAGCGGGTTCGTGAAATTCCACGCGGTGCAGGCACTTGGCATCGGTATTTTACGGGCAGCGCTTACCATCGTGTTCAACATCATCTATTGGGTGACGGTGCCGCAAACTGCCGCCGGTGTGTATGCGAGTTTGGGCGCGTGGGCCGTCATCGGCGTCATCGCCACCATCATCTACCTAGTTATTTTGGTAGTCATCGTGTACGTGATGATCATGGCCTGGCAATGGAAACAAGTTGAGTTGCCCTTCATCGGGCCAATGGCCACCAAAGCCGGCGCGAAGTTGGACGACATCGCCCGCCAGCAGGGTTTCGGCGGTGCGAACCAACCCCCGCAGCAACAACAGCCGTGGCAATATCAGCAACAGCCTCCACAGCAACCGCAGCAACAGCCCGGGCAATACCAACCACAGCAGCAGCCCCCACAGCCCGGGCAATACCAACAGCAGCCCCCGCAGCAGCAGCCTTGGCAGTATCAGCAACAACCTCCGCAGCAGCCGGGGCAATTCCAACAGCAGCCTCCGCAGCCCCCGCAGCAACCGGGTCAATATCAGCAACAACCTCCGCAGCCTCCGCAGCCGGGCCAGTATCAGCAGCAGCCTCCGCAGCCGCCCGTACAAAACAACGATTGGAACAATCCGAGTAATCCACAAGGATGACGACGAGAGCTGTCCTCACGGGAATTTCACGCCAGGCGGCTGACCTTTGAGCGAGCCTCTTTGTTAAAGTTCAAGGCATCAAGCGTTGCTGCTTCGGCGGCAACTGGGTAGAACCCCTCGACGTCTCCAGGGCACATGCGAGGCACATTCAGGCACTTGTCGACCACCGTTGGGCAAGACTTTGGCTGACCACTCTTGGACCCAGGAGCATGGGCCGACTACGCCGTTCTCAGGCCAACACGTAGCAGGTGTCGCCGAACCGGGCTTGGACATCCAATTCGCCGCCCAAAGCTTCGACGTAGCGTCGCAGTGTGTCGACCTTACTCTTGCCGATATGCCCATGTTCGATTTGCGAGACCTGGCTCTGCCCGACTGACAAGTCTCGGGCCAGTTCAACTTGGGTCATCGACTGTGCTTCGCGGATTTCTCGCAACCGGTACGCCCGTACGTACTGGCGTACTTCTTCAACAGCCCGTGCCAACTCTTCCTGGTCGACAGGGTTACGCTGTAGGTATTCGTCCATCGTGATGGTGCTCATCTGCGTCACCTTCCTTCTTCCTGGATATTCTTCACATGCCGCTCAAAGCGCTCATCTGCGACCGGAATATTCCGTCTATACCACTTGTCCCAATTATCCGTCTTATCTCCTCCGACAAGGAGAATCGCCTGTCGTCGTGGATCGAATGCAAACAACACCCGAATCGTTTGTCGCCCGGACGATGGAGGTCGAAGTTCCTTCATATTCGCGTAGGTCGACCCTTTCACGCTATCCACCAGGGGCCGACCGAGCGACGGTCCTTCTTCGCCCAGTACGACTACTGCGGCAAGGATACTGACTCGCGTCGTTTGGTCGAGTGAGTTCAGCCACTCCTGCACTTCACCAACCATTTCGACGCGCCACGCCATAGACCTCACTATATCATGTGCAACTAATACCAATCATTATCCGTGAGCTTGTCGAGAGACATGGTGATGAGTATGGTCGTCCCCGCGTTCGCAGAGAATGTCTGGCGTCATGACGGACGACATTACTCGGCATCCAATTGTCCCCGCTTTCGCTGGGTTCATCCGAAAAACAACTCGGGTTTCACACGAGCCATTCCGTTGTTGTCCGCCCGATTGCGGAGATAATGTGTCGATGCTGTTATCTGTCGACTGGTTGTGTCTCAGGAACTGGCCCTATAGGAGGAATTCGAGACACTTCTGGGAACAACTGTGAAAACAGAGGAGCAGCCACTCTCATGTGTCCTGAGGAATGTTCAGTAGGGCCTGTCCACTTCACACCATCAGGAATTAGCGGCCTCTCAGGGCTGACCGAGCACCTCGCATCGTGGGCATCGGGCCCTTGGGAATGGGCATGCGGGGGCGGGAGCCGTCCAGGGCCTTGAGACGAGCCATGATTTCGGTGACTTGGCTCGCCTTGATGGTCTTTGGCAGTTTCTTGATGTGCTTGTCGAGGCGGTTCAGGGGGACCTGGTTGGCCGCGTCGCCCATGACGATGGAGATGACGCTGACGTTGTACTTGATGGCCTCGTGGCGTTTGGCTTCGGTGGCCAGCATCTCGCGTACTTTTCCGGCTTGGCCCTCGCCGATGAGGACGATTCCGGCGGGACCTACGACACGATGAATGACATTTTGGTAGCGATCGACTGCGATCGCTGGGTTCTTGATCCAAACTTTAGGGAGGAGGTTGAGGCCGACTTCGGCTGAGCCGGGTTGGCCAGCGTAGCGCTTGAACATTGCTATTTTTGCGCGCCAGGACAGGATGTACATCGCGGCAACTAGGCCGAACAGCACGCCCAAGATCGGGTACATCCACCACGGACTGAGGAAGAGGGACAGCACGACGAAGACGGCCACGGCGATGAGGAACGCGCCGATCATGAGGGGGAGAAGCGGCTTGTCGTACTGGCGGGTGACCTTAAAGGCTTCCCAGAATTGGCGACCGCGGCCCCAGTCTTTGGGGTCGTTGGATGCCCTCTTGCGCTGTTTTTCTGCCGCCAATGCTGCTTTTTGCTCGGCGGCAAGTTGTTTTGCCCGTTCGCTGGCCATAATCGTCTGGTGTCAGAATTCGGTGGCGAAATCGCCAGCCTCCAGGCGGGCCTTCACCTTGCTGAGGAAGCGGGCGGCGTCGGCACCGTCGACCAGGCGGTGGTCGTACGACAAGGACATGAACATGATGTCGCGGATGGCGACGATCTCACCCAGGCGGGAATCGGTGACGGCGGTCGGGCGCCGCGAGATGGTGCCGGTGCCGAGGATACCCACCTGCGGCTGGTTGATGACCGGGGTGTCGAACAGGGTGCCAGCGGAACCGTAGTTGGTGATTGTGAACGTGCCGCCGATCAACTCGTCGGGGGTGAGTTGGTTGTTGCGGGTGCGGGCGGCCAAATCGGAGATCTTCTTCGCCAGGCCGGTCAGTGACAGGTCACCGGCTCCCTTGATCACCGGTACGAGCAAACCGCGCTGGGTGTCGACCGCGATGCCGAGGTGTTCGCCATCGGGATAGCTGATCTCGCCCGCTTCCAGGTCGATCGTCGCGTTGAGCTTCGGGTACTCCTTGAGGGCCTCGATGGCAGCTTTGGCGATGAAGGGCAGGTACGTCAACGACACTCCTTCGCGGGCCTTGAATTCGGCTCTGACTTGGGAACGCAGTCGTGAAATCAGGGTGAGGTCCACTTCCACGGTTGCCGTCAACTGGGCGGACACCTGGAGGGATTCGACCATGCGCCGGGCGATGATCGAGCGCAGCCGGGAGATCTTCTCGGTGGTTCCGGACAGAGGCGAACGCGGCACGGGGGCGGTGGCCACGGGCTCGTCTTGCAGGAAGGCCGGTTCCCGCTCCGGAATGTAGCGGGTCGCGTGGGCCGGTGCGGCGGGCGGCTGCGTAGCAGCTGGCGGAGCGTAGCGCGGCGCCGGAGGCGGCGGAGTCGCGGGGGGGTTGTACCGAGGAGCCGGCGGGGCGGGCGGCATAGCGCGCGGAGCCGGGGGTACGGGGGCGGGCTCGGGGGCGGCATGAGCGGGTGCCGGGACCGGTGCCGGAGTGGGTGCCGGTGCGGGTGTACCCGCGGCCTGCGGCCCGGCCGCTTCGAGGATGTCCTGCTTGCGGATACGGCCTCCGACTCCGGAACCCTGGATGGTGGCCAGATCGACGCCGTTCTCATCCGCGAGCTTGCGCACCAGTGGGGTGACATACGGCGACTCGGTCACCGAGTCGGCGAGTTCGTGAGCTGCGACCTGGGGGACGTAGGGGGAGGGCGTGATATCCAGACCCGTGGGAGAGGGGGGAGCGGCAGGCGCAGCTGGAACAGCTGGAGCGGCGGGAGCGGCGGGCGCGGCGGGAGCGGCCAGGTCGGCGGCGCCGAACGGGTCCGTCACCGGTGAGACAGGAGGCACCAATCCAGATGGCGGTGCCAGTGGTGCTGGGGCTCCAACAGGCGGTGACAGTGGTGTCGGGGCTTGAGTCTGAGGTGCCGGGGGAGCTGGGGGAACTGGGGGTGCCGGGGGTGCCGGGGGTGCTGAGACCTGGCTGGGGGGCAGATAGCCAGGAGGTACGCGAAGAGCCTCTGGGGGCGCGGGCACCGGTGTGACGGCCTGAGGGATGCCAGGCGCGGGAGGCGGTGGTACGGGCGCACCGGCGGGCGGTGTCAGATAGGACTTCGCCGTGGGAATGGGCGGGGGTACGGGTACGCCAGCCGCTGCAGGTGCGGGCATGAAGGGTGACGGTACGGCTGGTGCTGCCGGTGGTGGTGTCGGGGGAGCTGGGGGCGCTGACGGGGCTGGTACGGGAGCAGGCGCGGCGCCTGGTGTGGGTGCCGGGACCGTAGCCGGGGCCGGTGCAGCAGGAGCCGGTGCGGCTGGTGCAGCCGGGGCGGCTGCGGCGGCTGCGGCGGCTGGTGGCGTACTGGCTGCTGGTGTGCCCCCTGATGCTTCGGACTTGTCCCCGACGACTGCCAGAACCGATCCGACAGCCACTGTCTCATCCTCCTGGACACGAATCTCTAAAACCACTCCGGCAACGGGAGACGGCACCTCGGTGTCGACCTTGTCCGTACTGATCTCGACGATCGGCTCGTCTTGGGCGATCGTGTCACCAACCTTCTTCAACCACCGTGAAACAGTGCCTTCTGTGAGGGATTCGCCCAGTACAGGTAGGGTCACATCATGGGACATTGGAACTCCTTCGCTTGCCGTACGGTCCAGCCTACCTGCGCCGGTCGGCCGCGTCACCTTCATGAGCGTAGTGCCGTGATGAACCTTGGTTCGCAGGGGACTCGTAGGAATGGTACCAGTCAGGCCCAGATCCGCTGATCAGCGCCCGTACATCGGTTTTTTCGATTCTATTGGGGTACGCTCCCTGGGAACCCGCTGAAATGCCATGTCCCGGCTGCTCCCTAGCTCGCTATCATGGTTTCAGCAGGCTTGGCCTGTTTTCCAACGAGGAGTATTTATGTCTTCAACCACCCCGACTGGTCCCGTACCGCAGAATCCCCAACAGCCGCCAAGCGGCCCGATGACACCCTTCCAACCACCGGCAGGCGCCACCGCGCCCTCCGCTCCTGCGACACCGCCCGGAATGCAGGGCCCAACTCCGGGTATGCAGGGCCCAACTCCGGGTATGCAGGGCCCACCTCCGGGTATGCAGGGCCCACCTCCGGGCTTCATGGCAGGCCAGCGCCCCACGCCGCCACCCAACATGCCGCCAACCATGCCACCGGCACAGCCGTACCAGAACATCACCTCGCCCAAGAAAGCCATCCATGAGAAGGTGGCACCGTCCATCCCCGGGCTGTTGGGCCTGGTGATTCTGCTGATCATCGTTGTCTTCGGGCTGTACTGCTTGTATGCGGGCTTCACGTCCGGAGGCGGCTACGACAACCCGGATTACGTGCTTGTCCTGGTCGGGGTGATCTGCCTGGTCTTCGTCTTCCTCTTCCAATCGGCCTTTACCGTTGTCCAGCCTGGGTCGACCAAGGTCCTCCAGTTCTTGGGGAATTACGTCGGTACGATCCGGGCGACCGGTCTGCGCATGACGTACCCCTTTACCACCAAGAGGACGGTCTCCGTCAAGGTGCGCAACTTCGAGACCCGCGAGATCAAGGTCAACGACTCGCAGGGCAACCCGGTCATCATCGCCGCCATCATCGTCTGGCAGGTCCATGACACGGCCCAATCGGTGTTCCAGGTTGAGTACTACGAACAATTCGTCCAGGTACAGTCCGAGGCCGCGCTCCGTCACATCGCCACGATCCATCCGTACGACAATGGCGAATCGGGCGAGGCGACCCTACGCGGGGCGACCGACCAGGTTGCCGCTGAGCTGGCCCATGAGGTCGGCGAGCGCATCTCCATCGCCGGTGTCACCATCGTGGAAACCCGCATTTCCTCGCTGTCCTATGCTCCGGAGATCGCGTCGGCCATGCTCCAGCGCCAGCAGGCGCAGGCCGTCCTCGCCGCGCGGGCCAAGATTGTCGAGGGCGCGGTCAGCATGGCCGAGTCGGCCCTGCACCGGATCGAAACCGAGGGGATCGTCAAGCTGGACGACGAGCGCAAGGCAGCCATGGTCGCCAATCTGTTGGTTGTGCTGTGTTCCGATTCGCGCGCCATGCCGACGCTCAACACTGGAATGTAGGACATGGACCAGCCATTCCATCCCGAAGACTGGGACGAGGTCCCCGGGTTCGACTTCACCGACATCACCTACCACCGGGCCAAGAAGGTTGCGGCAGTACGGGTGGCGATCAACCGGCCCGAAGTGCGCAACGCCTTCCGCCCGCACACCGTGGACGAGTTGTACACAGCCCTCGACCATGCCCGGATGACCGCCGATATCGCCTGCGTCCTGCTGACCGGGAATGGCCCGAGCCCGAAGGACGGCGGGTGGGCCTTCTGCTCCGGCGGGGACCAGCGGGTGCGCGGCAAAGAGGGGTACGAGTACGAGCCTGACGTGGACGAGGACGGGTCCGTGTCAGACGACGACCGGGCCCGCCAGGCCCGGCT
>WRFP01000066.1 GCA_009778725.1 Propionibacteriaceae bacterium | reverse complement strand
GCTCCCAGCGGACCAACTGGCCACGCTCGTCATCACTCAACTCAAGAACAGCCTTCGGCCTACCCGCACTCGCCATACCTCATTCTACAATATTATGGCGAACTTATGGCGCAGGACACTAGGAGCGTGCTGAAATACGCTGTTCCGAGCGAGGACGTGCCGGGCGGGATGCATATCGGTGACTTGTGCGTGTCCGATCAGTTGCCTGACACTGATCGTGGGGCTGGCCAAGGAGGTGGCGTCCGCCCAGAATTCTGTGTTGTCGAGGCTCCTGAACTGCGCCAAGGCTGCTAGAGCCTCAGGCCCTGTGATCTGGCGCCGCATGACTTTTTCATTGAGGAGCAAACGGACAAGTCCCATCTCGGACACCGGTGTAGTGACGACGCTCTCAGCAGTGGTGAACCACCGGCTCACTGACTCATGTGCGGGATGTTCAGCCACATGAAGGGCCAGCAAGACGTTGACAGCGGGCAGTTCAGTAGTCATTGGCCAGGGCTTCCTCAATGTCAGCCAGGGAGAGTGGATGTCCTCCATTGGAAAACACCACAGGACCCCGGCTCACCGACGACGAGGCAGCATCCCCGTTCCCGACCCGTCTGGCCCAGTCACTACTGATGCGTGATAGAAGCACAGCAGGACTTCCTGCGTGCTCAGGCCACAGGCGAGCACCCAGATCGAGAGCATGACGTACGTCGTCAGTGATCGTCACTTGAGCGCGTTGTTTCAGGGTTGGCATGGCGTCAGTGTGCCACCATGAGTGGTACACCACTTGTCTTGCACGCACATCCCTCTGCCCGGGGCTACCCTCACACGATCATATGGTGCTGCCAAGTCGTACCTACTCTGAGGCATCCTGCCTTGTTGAGAAAACAACTGATATCAACTGATACAATCATTCTCACTACTGGTATCGGTCTTGCACCACAGATCTGAGTGTCGAGGCTACTCGCCAAGACGGCCTTCCAGACCATGTGACTGACCAGGACACGTGTGACAACATCCTGAGGGGGCTGAAGACAGTGAGCTTAATCACAGTTGAATTACTCATCTTGTTTGCCTTGAACCCAGTAATGCTGATAGTTGTCATTTTGGCGGCCAGGGGCGTGCTAGAGCCGAATGGCATACTTGGGTTCTGGTGGTGGAACATCCGATTCTCCGATGCGGCTTGGCGGGCCGGTCATCAGGCGGCACAGACACTTCTGCTTCCTTTTTCGATCGTCGCGGTGATGGTGGGCGCTGTTGTGCTGGTGCTCGCCCAGTTTGCTGGCACTCACTCGATGGCCGAAAACATTGGCGTTGTTGGTGTGTTTGGGTACTTTATCTTGTTTGCCATTGTGTACTTCCGCACAAAATTCGTGGCGGGCAAGATCCAACGAGCACAGGAGGAGACTGACTTCACCGATCACTGCTCGGGGACCCCGTCATAGGCGGAGCACAGACCAAACGACAGTGTCAGATGTGCACAGATCACTGGGGCGTACCCTGATCTGACGTTCGGGCGACGATGTCGGTACGGAACTCCCCCACGCTCACGCGACTGAGGTCTCGCGTATTCCCTTTAAGAGCGGGCAGGCGGCCAATTCGGTGGAGTCCATTTTTTCTAGGAGAACGGCGAGGGCCTCCTCGACGGAAATGGGCTGTGGAGGCGTGACAGTCTTCTCGGCTGCGGCTCTGGCGGCGCGGACCACGAAGGAGGACCGGGATTCTCCGAGGACATCGGCGGCCTGGGTGATCAGATTATCGGTGGCAGGGTCAAGTCGGGTTTCGAACCTGCGAGTACGAAGTTGCTGAGGCATGGGATTGATCGTACGGCATGTGTCCGTGACAGAGAAGGGTGTACGCATGGTGAGCGGGTTTGATCAGGAAATATTTGGCCACCGGCGGCACGCCACTTGTCGAGGGGTGCTGCACCGGATCAGAGGTCAGTACGCCATCCGCATGGCCGCGCGTACTTCCTCCAAGGTCTGGTCGGCGATCTGGTTGGCACGGGCATTGCCATCAGCGAGGACGGTCTGGAGGTACCCGGGGTCTTCCACGAAACCGGCACGCCGCTCACGGTGGGTGCTCAGCCGGTCGTTGAGAGCCTCGGTGACGATCTTTTTCAGGGCCCCGGCACCCTGATCACCGATTTCCGCTGCGATTTCTGCAGGCTGGCGGTCCAGGCACAAACCCGCGATGGTCAGCAGGTTCGAGACCTCGGGGCGGTTGACGGGATCGAAGGTGATATGCCGGTCGGAATCCGTCACGGCCTTCTTGAGGACCTTGGCGGTCTCGTCGGCGGTCATCTTCAACTCGATGACATTGCCCTTGGTTTTCGACATCTTGGTGCCGTCGGTACCCAAGATCATCTGGGCTTCACTGAGGAGCGCGTCGGCAGCGGGGAAGACCGGTTGTGCGGAATCAGCCCGGCCGTACCTCTCGTCGAAGCGGCGGGCGATGACACGGCACATCTCGATGTGGGGAACCTGGTCTTTTCCGACGGGCACCAGGTTGGCCTTACAGAACAGGATGTCGGCAGCCTGGTGGACCGGATAGGTCAACAGCAGTCCGGACATTGGCCGCCCGTCGGTGGCTTCGAGTTCGGCCTTGACCGTGGGGTTGCGCCGCAGCTCGGCGTCAGTGACCACCGACAGGAACGGGAGCATCAACTGGTTGAGGGCGGGGACAGCCGAATGGGTGAAGATCACCGTCTTCGCGGGGTCGATGCCCGCCGCCAAATAGTCGGCGACCAGGGAATAAACCCGGTCTTTGATCGGCCCGACGCCGTCGCGGTCGGTGATGACCTGGTAGTCGGCGATGACGATAACGGTCTGGACCCCGAGGTCCTGTAGGCGCACCCGGTTGAGCAGGGATCCGAAGAAGTGGCCGATGTGCAGGTCACCGGTCGGCCGGTCCCCGGTGAGCATCCGGAAAGCCGACGGGTTGCGGGCCAACTCGGCGTCGATCTCGCGGCTCCTGGCCACAGTACGCTCCAGGGACGCAGACTGTTCTTTCGCCTCGGGTGTCTCGGTCATGCTTGACCGCCTCTCTGCTCGATTTCCTGCCGGATGGCCTGGTAGACGCGTCGGGGGGTCTGGCAGGCTCCGAGCAGGTTACATTGTTTCCCGGCTCCGTGATAGTCGCTCGACCCCGTGACCACCAATCCTAGGTCATCAGCCAGCGTGTGCAGGGCCATTCTGGTCTGGGGCGGGTGATCGGGATGGTCGGCTTCCAGGCCGAACAATCCATGTCCGGTGGCCAGCGCGGCGACAGTACGAGCAGTCATCACCGTCACATGATCCTGGATCCACGGATGTGCGATCACCCCGACTCCCCCGGCGCGGTTGACCGTGTCCAAGGCTTCGGCGATGTCAGGGGTGTACCTCGGCACATAGGCCGGACCTGTCTCGCCCAAAAACTGCGCGAAGGCCTCATCTCGGTTCGACACGTACCCCTTGGCCACCAGCGCGTCGGCCACGTGCGGGCGTCCGGTCGAGGAGGCCTGGTCTGAACAGGCCTCGACATCGCTGAGCTGAAGCGGCATTCCCAGTTCGGCGAGCAGGTCCAGCATGCGCGGCAAGCGTGTGCGCCGGGCCTCGCGAATCTCGTCCAGAAGGGCTGCAAGGTCATCGTCGTCGTCGCGGCATCCGTACCCGAGCAGGTGGACAGGATATTCGACGGAGCCGACCAGCAGGTGGGTGGAAATCTCAGCGCCTCGCAAGACCTCGACTCCGAGGTCGCGTCCCACCGCCTGGGCCTGGTCGACCCCGTCCATCGTGTCGTGATCGGTCAGGGCGAGCGCCTCCAGCCCCGCCCTCACAGCGGCGCCCAGCAGTTCTGGAATGGTGTCGGTGCCATCGGAGAAGCGGGAATGGGTGTGAAGGTCAATCATGCATGCTCCTTAGTCAGCAGTAGCAGTTGGGGCGAGGTGAGGCATGTCAGAGGGATATCGACGTGTGCACCACCCTACCAATTGTGTGAACGTCCTTCTCAGGACCCACAATAGCGTCTATCACCCCGATAACATACGCCTTGGAGGACACCCTCTCTTGTCCATATCCATGGACTCAGCCCGAATGCACCGATCCATGGCTGCTGCGCGGCCCTGTGGAGGCACGCTGGCTCGTCGGTCGTCGCTCAACTTCACGTCCAGTCTGCCCTCACGCCACCCGCCGACCCATCGCACCCCCACAGTGTCGCTCGCGACGCCAGCGATCGGTGCATTCGGACTAAGCTGAACTCAGCAATTCATTGAGGAGGATCCATGGCCACACCGCATATCAATGCAGAACTGGGTGACTTCGCGCCCGCCGTACTGATGCCGGGAGATCCGAAGCGGGCAGAACGCATGGCTGCCCAGATCCTTCAATCGCCGCGGCTGGTGACCGATGTGCGCGGGATGACGGGATTCACCGGGACCTATTCCGGGTCCGGTGACAACCATGGCAAGCCGTTGTCGATCATGGGGTCGGGCATGGGGATGCCGTCGATGGCCATTTATGCCACGGAATTATTCCGGTTTTTCCAGGTTGAGCGGATCATCCGCGTGGGGACGGCCGGAGGCATCTCGCCGAAGGTCAGCGTCGGTGATGTGGTCATCGCCACCGGAGCGCACACCACGTCGTCGATGAACGAGGTACGCATCCCGGGGACGCATTTCTCCGCTGTGGCTGACCTGGCGATGGCCCACACCGCCGCGGCTGCCGCCGATCCACAGATGACGGTCCTCACCGGCACGATCGTGTCCCACGACCATTTCTACTTCCCCATCCCCGGAGAACTCGACGCCATGGTGGCCCATTCAGTTCTGGCCGTGGAGATGGAAGCCGCCAGTCTCTACGGCGTCGCCGCCGAGTTCGGCAAAGCTGCGCTGGCTGTTCTGACGGTCTCGGACCACCTGACAAAACCCAGTACGGACATGACCTCCGAGGAACGCGAAACCCGCTTCCAAGGCGCCCTGCGACTGGCTGTGGCGGCGGCATTCGCCTGATCACCATCGCACCGACACAGGACAGCTCGCAACGCCAGCAATTTGTCATGGTCATGAGGCCTACCCGACCCAGGCTGCCAATGACCTGCCATCTAACATAGTTGGTTTCAGAATTGGGCAAATTCTCAGGTGCGTATTCATTCGTGCATGGGTGGATTCGCACAGGGTACAAGATCAGTGCATTTCACGCTTGATAAGAACCTTTGTATACCTTCAGAACTAACAAGATGAATAGTTGTTTGATGGATGGTCTTGCGGCCCTCGGAGCACGCCTTTGATATCGTTAGAAAATCAGGATTTTCTCAGTTACTCAAGCTATCGTGTCATCACGAAATCTCGGCGTGGAGATGAGTATGGAGAACAAGTGTTCATGTCAACGTCCCCTACAACCAGGGTTGATTGCCCTGTCGATGACGTTGCTGACAAAGAGAGAAGAGGTATTCAGAATATGAAGAATCGCAAAGCGATCGTGGGATTGGTCGCTATTCTTGCCGGATTGGCACTGTCCTTCGGGAGTGTACAATCCGCGCAAGCCGCACTGACTATCCCCCCTGGCGCGACGCAGGTCAAAGGCAGCGGGAGCGGTGCATTTTCCTACAAGGGTTGGATCAATACTTTCGACATTTCGAACAATGCGTCCGATGTGACCATCTGGCATTTCGTCGACTCCGGCACTAACTCAAATCAAACTCCCATCGCGACTGACATGGTGATCGAATTCAGCGGTGGGACCTTCACGTGGACTCCGGCCATGGGGTTCTCAACAAACGGGGGCGGGAACAATCCAGGATGGGTGATCATCACACCGATGAGCTGGACGCTGGTCGACGGCTATCTCGATCCGGCCCTCAATCAATTCAACCTGAGCGATTACGTCAAGGTGCCCGGCTATCGGACTCCGACCCTGGGCAATCTCGATGTGAGTGTCAATGCTTCGTTGCAGTACACCGAGTCGACCTATCAGCCGGTCTGGCAGAAGACCTACCAACCAGTCTGGCAGAAGACCTATCAACCGGTCTGGCAGAAGACCTACCAACCAGTCTGGCAGAAGACCTATCAGCCGATGTGGCAGAAGACCTATCAGGACGTCTGGCAGAGGGAGTATCAGCCAGTGATGCAGCCCACATTCAAGAAGGCTGTTTCCACCGGTGGTAGCGATACCCTCGTGACTCGCCTGACCTATAGCAACAACACTGCGTCGGCTGTACCGACGAACGGTGGGGTCTTCAAGAACGGCCAGACCTACGTGAACGTCAACGTCGCCGCAGCCAGTCAGCCTGGTGGCGTGTGCTACACGATCGCAGATTCCAGCTTCAACGCCAACGGCAAGAAGACACCGTCTGACTACAATCGTCCGATCGATTTCCAGTACAACGTGTCCATCGTCAATGGCCAGTTGACAGTCTCCTTCGATGGCTGCGGCCAGCAGGACCAGTTCATCTCGGCCAGTGTCGGCGCCTACGTCGTCGGGACGATCGTGAATGACAAGAAGGGCAACCCAGATCCGGACAGCTCCTTCCCCGGCAATGCTCCCAAGCATTACGCCAACACGGTCACAGTGCCGGTTCCCGCCAACACCGGAACCGTCTACCTGTATACGCACATCGAGGGCGGCTCGCTGAAGTGGTTCACCACTGGCCAGTACGAGTTCGCCGGATGGAAGCAAACCTCCAACGCGCTCGTCTCCGACGCGTACGTTCGTACTGATCTGGTTTCTAACAAGCAGGTCAGCAATGATCTCGTCAGCGACGCCTTGGTCCGCAACGACCTTGTCTCCGACGTGCAGATCAGCAATAACCTGGTGACCGACAAGTTCTTGCGCAATGACCTGGTCACCGACCAGTGGGTGCGCGACGATTGGGTGTCGGACAGGACCGTGACGGAACCGTACACCGGCGACGTGACGGTGACTGTCACCAACGCCTCGGGCGACCAGGTGTGCCAGGGCACGCTCGGTCAGTGCGACAACCTGACCAAGCTCACACCCGGTGCGTACACTGTGACGCTGAGTGGGGACAACATGGACCCACAAGCACCGCAGACCGTCACCGTTGTGGCTGGCCAGACTGCCAGTGTGACCTTCGACAATGTCATCGTCCACGGTGACACGCAGAAGGTCTACAATACCAAGATCTACGAAGCTCCTGTGTTCCTCGACAAGGTGTACCTGGCGGACAAGGAACTGCCGAAGACCTATGCCGCGGATGTCTACAACGCCAAGACCTACTTGGCTGACATCACCCTGGCTCCTCAGTACCTGGCTGACGCCACCTTGGCGAAGACCTATCTGCCCGATATCACACTCCCCGCCCAGTACCTCGGGGACGAGACAGACTGGCAAAATGGAAATGCCATCCTTCTGAACTGATCAGACACAATAACCCCCATCAGGGCGAGCGGACTTCCGGGTCCCTCGCCCTTTTGGCGTCTTGGGACCAGGTGCTTAGAGGATGACGATGTCTACGAGGCCGGACCGGATCTGGGCCAGTCGTGATTCGGCCTCAGTACGGACCTGTGTGAGGTCGTCGAAGCTTGCGGCGGGGTCGACTGAGTGGATGACTTCCAGGTAACACTTCACCTTGGGCTCGGTGCCGGAGGGGCGGATGATCACGCGGTCGTCGCGGGCGGTGAACAGTGCTATGCCATCGGTGGGCGGCAGGCCGTCCCAGCCTTGGTTGAGGTCGATCAGGCGGGTCACCGCAGTGCCGGCAAGGGTGTCCACTCCCCTGGCTCGTAGACGGTCCATGATCTTAGCGGTTTGGCTGATGTCAGGCACTCGTACAGATAACTGGGAGCTGAGGTACAAGTCGTGGCGCCGGGCCAGATCATCGAGGACTGAGATCAGGGTCCGGCCCTGTGCCTGGAGGGTGGAGACCATGCGGGCCACTGCGACCGCCGTGGACAAGCCGTCCTTGTCGCGGACCAGGTCAGGGCGTACACAGTAGCCGATGGCCTCCTCGTAGGCGAAGGCCAGATCGGTGACCCGGCCCATCCACTTGAAGCCGGTCAGTGTGCGGACGTACGGCCTGCCGTACTCGGCGGCGATGACCTCCAGCTGGCGCGAGGAGACCACTGAATTGACGAAGACACCTTGTCCCCCGCGGCTGCCGATGTGGTCAGCCAGGACCGCTCCCAACTCGTCGCCGTGGAGCATCCTCCAGCCGTGGCGCGGGTCGGGAACGGCCACCGCGCAGCGATCGGCATCCGGGTCATTGGCGATGACCACGTCGGCCTCCCGCTCGGAGGCCAGGGCCAGGGCCAGGTCGATGGCTCCCGGCTCTTCCGGGTTGGGGAAGACCACGGTGGGGAAGGCCGGATCGGGCAGGCGCTGGGCTTCGACGGGTAGGACATCGGTGAAACCGGCGGCGGACAGAGCAGCCAGCGCGGGAGTGCTGCCCACGCCATGCATGGCGGTGTGGACAATCCTGATAGGGGCGGCGGGAGAGGAGGAAGGGGAAGAAGAAGAAGAGGGAGAAGGGAGGGAAGGGGAAGGCGAAGAAGGCGAAGGCGAAGAAGAAGAGGGAGAAGGGAGGGAAGGGGAAGGCGAAGAAGGCGAAGGCGAAGAAGAAGAGGGGGAAGGCGAAGGAGAGGGAGAAGGGGAAGAAGGAGAAGAAAAGGAAGAAGGGAAAGGGAAAGAGGTGGAAGAGGACGAGGTGGGAAAGGTGACAGAGGAAGGTTTGATTGTTGTGGTGTTACTGGAGATTGCGGCTATATAAGACGCCAGGATTTCATCGCCACAGTCGGTCCAGCCTCCTGACAAGGGAATCTGGTTCGCGGGTGGGGCGGCTTCGATCAGAGTGGCGATCTGAAGGTCGTGCGGGGGGACGATCTGGACTCCGCGTTCGTTCTCGGGCACCATCCGGGCGCCGAGATAGACCTTGTAGCCGTTGTCGGCGGCGGGATTGTGGGAGGCGGTCACCATGATGCCGGCATCGGCGTCCATCAGGCGTACGGCGTAGGCCAGGACGGGGGTCGGGATCTGGTCGGGTAGCAGGTAGGCCTGGCCACCCGCAGCGGTCACGACGGCCGCGGTGTCGAGGGCGAACTGGCGCGAATTGTGACGGGCATCGTTGCCGATGACGACACGTACTGGTGGGGACGCCTGGCTGCCCAGGTGGGCCTGGAGATGGGCGGTCACGGCGTGGGCCGCTTGGATGACAACGGCACGGTTCATGCGGTTGGGGCCTGCGGCCATGGCGCCGCGCAGCCCAGCAGTTCCGAATTGCAGACGCTGGGCGAACCGGTCATTCAGGTCGGCACGGGCATCCGGATCGTCCTGGGCTCGTTCCAGTAGGACTGACAACTCAGCTTGCGCCAATTCGTCCACGTCGGCGTCGATCCAGGCCTGAACCCGAAGCCACCGATTGCTGGCGTCGCGGAACAGCAATTGATCGGTGGATTCGGGTTGAACTTCCGCTGTGTCTGCCATCGGCCACTCAGTCCAATCCGGCGAGGATGGCGACGGTCGACGAGGTGCCCAGGCGGGTGGCGCCTGCCTCGATCAGGGCCATCGCCCCTTCTAAAGTACGAATTCCGCCGCTGGCTTTAACCTGGATATCGTGGCCCACCGTGTCCTTCATCAGCCGGACGGCGTGGACGGAGGCCCCACCAGCCGGATGGAAGCCCGTGGAGGTCTTCACGAAGTCGGCTCCGCCGTCCTGGGCGGCCCGGCAGGCGAGGACGATCTCCTCGTCGCTCAGCAGAGCGGACTCGATGATCGCCTTGAGGACGACCGGATGGGGAACCCCCTGGCGTACCTCGTCGATGTCGACGGCCACCAGGTCCCAGTCACCGGCCTTGGCCAGGCCCAGGTTGATGACCATGTCGATCTCGTCGGCTCCGTCGGCCACAGCCTGGATGGCTTCGGCAGCTTTGACCTGGGAGGTGTGCGCCCCCGACGGGAAACCGCAGACAGCAGCCACGTGCAACCCCGGCGCCTTGACGGGCAGCATCGACGGGCTGACACAGATCGAGTACGCGCCGAGCTCGATCCCCTGCTCGATCAGGGCCTCGACATCGGCCGTGGTCGCTTCGGGCCTCAGCAGAGTATGGTCGATCATCCGGGCGAGTTGTGTGCGGTCCATGGTCATCCTCCTTGCGGGTTCAGGCGAGTCTTTCATGTGGCAGCAGGTTTCCGCAATGGCTGTCGACCACCCGATCAACCGATCCGGTCGATCACGACATCAGTCACACGACCGGGGTCTTGTCCGATCGACCATGCTGATTCCAAGGCTTCGCGAGCGCGTACGAAGCTGTCAGGGGTGTTGGTGTGCAGGGTCATGAGCGACTCTCCACGCCTGACTTGGTCGCCTGGTTTGGCGTGGAGGACCACTCCGGCGCCCGCTTGGACACGGTCCTCACTCCTAGCCCGGCCCGCGCCCAGTCTCCAGGCGGCCACACCGACCTTGAGGGCGTCCAGGCTTGTCAGATAGCCGTCTTGGAGACACATGATGTCTTCGGTGTGGAGGGCCTCAGGTAAGCGGGCATCGAGGTCTCCGCCCTGGGCGGTGATCATGGCACGCCAGGTGTCCATCGCCCGGCCGTCGCCGAGGGCCTGGCCGGGGTCTGCCTGAAGGAGTTGGCCCGCCAGTCGGGTGGCCTCGGGGCTCTTGGCTGCGATCCCGCTTCCCGACAGGCCCCGGTTCGTGATCACCCAGGCCGCTTGGTCGAGCATCTCGCGGGCCAGGGCCAGGGTCAGGTCCACCACATCGGATGGTCCGCCTCCAGCCAGGACCTCGACTGCTTCTTGTACCTCCAGGGCGTTGCCCACCGTTAAGCCCAAGGGAGTGGACATGTCGGTGATCAGGGCAGTGGTACGCACACCATGGTCGTTGCCGATCCTCACCATCGTACTGGCCAGATCACGCGCCTGGTCGAGCTTGGTCATGAAGGCACCGCGTCCACACTTGACATCCAGGACGAGCCCGGAAGTGCCCTCAGCGATCTTCTTACTCATGATCGACGAAGCGATTAGTGGGATCGAGGCGACGGTGCCGGTGACGTCGCGCAGAGCGTACAACTTGGAATCAGCGGGGGCCAGATTCGAGTCGGCCTGGCTCACGAGAGCTCCAACTGACTCCAACTGTGACCGCATCCGAGCAGGAGTCATCGTTGGGGTCCACCCGGAGATGGATTCCAGCTTGTCGAGGGTGCCGCCGGTGTGGCCGAGCCCGCGTCCGGAAAGCTGGGGAATGGCGACGCCGAAACTGGCCACCAGGGGTGACAAGATAAGTGTGATCTTGTCACCCACCCCGCCGGTGGAGTGCTTGTCGATGGCCGGGCGGGTCAGGTCCGAGAAATCGAGCCGCTGGCCCGACTCGATCATGGCGTCGGTCCACCAGTTCAGCTCGTCGGCATTCAGTCCCCGGAAGAAGACGGCCATCAGCAGGGCGGACATCTGTTCCTCGGCGACCGCCGATCCGGTGTAGGCCCGGATGACCCAGTCGATCTGGGCCTTCGTCCACGGTTCGCCGTCGCGCTTGGCCGTGATGATGT
>WRFP01000065.1 GCA_009778725.1 Propionibacteriaceae bacterium | reverse complement strand
TTGTAGTAGACTCATGCGGGTTCGGTGTCATGGATGCCGGATACGGGTTGTGGCGCAGCTTGGTAGCGCACTTGACTGGGGGTCAAGGGGTCGCAGGTTCAAATCCTGTCAACCCGACTGAAACGCCTTGTGAAAGGCATATTGAAAGGTTGTTAAGGGCCGAAAATTGGCTTAGGTGTCCATTTACTGTCCACTTTGAGTTCAGTCTTAATGTCCACTTTGGGTGGAATCTCGGGGCGTAATGCTCGGTTTTGTGGCGGTCCATCGAGCCATGGGCAGTCGGCCCGGCTAGCCCCGTCTGTCCATGGCTCATTTTGGGGTGGCAGTCTTGAGCGCCGCTCTAGAACCCGTACTTCTCCTTGCGGAGTTTGAAGGCCCGCTCGCCACCCTCCATGACGGTCGTCAGCTCATCACGAACCGCCGGGATATCGATTGCGCCTTCAAGCTTGATGTGTCCGGCAGATTGGTCGCCTGTATTGAGATAGGCACAGATGAGCACGAGATCTGCGTCGCCGTTGACAACTAGGTTCGCATTGTGGCTCGCGAAGACGATCTGCCTCTTTGCCTTCGCCTGCCAAATCTTCGACACGATCTGCTGGATGGTGTCACTGTCCAGATCATCCTCGGGCTGGTCAATGATCAGCGGTACACTTCCCTGCGATAACAAGGTGGTCAGCAGCGCCGAAGCCTGTTGCCCAGCCGACGCCGCCTCGAACGAAATGTACTGCGCTTCCTTCGTGCGGTACTCGAAGGACGGAGTGTCGTTCAGTTCGGTCAGAGAAAGGTCTAGCCACCCGTCAGGTGTGAGCTTCGGCATGATTCGCTTCTGGTCAGCGACCCGCAAACCGAGACGCGAAAGCGTGGGCGTTTGCTCCGAGGTGATCTCTGCATCCGAGTCCCTCAGCATGAGCAACTCGAGCTCATCGAGCACCCCCTCCCAAGTCGAGGGAGGGGAAGACTCAGTGCGCAACTGTTCAAAGAACGACTCGATTTGAGCGGTTCTCACATTTGATCCAGCCGCCAGGCCCTTGAAGCGTCGTTCGGCCTCATCCAGTCCGTGCCCCACTCCAAGCGAAGCCCGGATCAGGCCGTCCGACATGTCAGACAACTGCTCGCACTGCGACTGAAGCAGTGCGGTTCGCTCGCGCCAGGCGGCAGTCAACTCGGATCGCAACTGACCATGTTGCGACGCGGGATCACCTAGCCCGCTCAACTCCGACTGTTGCTTCTGCAGCAGGGTCCTAATGGCACCCTGCTGTTTCTCCAGTTCAGCCAATTCTGCTAACTGACTCTCGTGAGCAGTCGAGCGGGCTTTCACGGCCGCGTACTCAAGATCATGGGCGTCAAGGGCAGAACTCAACACGCCGTTGGCAGCCGACACCTTCAGTTGCGCCGCGTCGCCAATGGTAACGGCGTGCGCCAGCGCGGCTCCAATCTCACCAAGCGAGCTGGCTATCGCTTCCCGCAAGCTAGTGACAGAATCATCCAGATCTCTCGGCATTGTCTCAGGGAGTCCAGTTGTCGGCATCGCCTCTGGGACGGATTCAGAAGTCGCAGCCACCGACGCACATAGCTGTTGAAAGTCCCGCACCCAAGTCGAACTCGCCGTCCGGGCGTCGTCGTAGGCAGTCCTGCTATCGAGTACCCGCCGGTCATCATCGGACAGCCCCGCGAGCCCTTGCCTTAGCGAGAGCGCTTGCTGCGTCAACGACTGCAGGCGGACCTGAGTTTTCTGGATCTCCACCTGCAGAGAACGCTGACGCTGGAGCGTTCCGTAGTTCTCGCGGAGTCGCCCTGTGATCTCACCAATGCTGCTGGTCAGGTCTTCCAGTTCCCGACGTATTGGGGTCTCAATGAAACGCAGAAGCTCATCCACTCGGATAGCCACGCTGCTCAATTGCTTCTGGCTGTATCCCTGGATGGGCAAGAGACTCTGTATCGCGGACTCGCGCACGACGCTGAACTCACCGTCCGCCACCTTCAGTTGAACGCTTCCATCCGACGCAGACCGGCGAACGACGTGAAGGATCCCGTTGATGACACAGGTCACCTCGACGACTGCGTCGAACGGCTGGAGTGTCGCCTCGACGAGTCTGCGTTGGCGGTTCCGGGGGTCTGGGATCTCGTCGTCCGCATTGACTTCGGCCGGCTGATCGCACAGTGCCCAACGGAGATAGTCGAGGATCGTTGACTTCCCAGTACCTCTGCCACCGATCAGCGCAGTGTACTGAGGATTGAGCGAAACATCGATCCGCCCCATGAACTTGCTTGACGAGACGGATATGCCAGAGATCCATGTGGAGGGCAGAGGCGGCTCACTCTGCGCCAAACGAGATTCGTCAGCAAGGCATGCTTGGCGTATGGCCTCAGCGGTCGGACGTGCCCATTTGACCCACGTCGAGTATTGACCAAGACTCGCGAAATCTGCAGAACGCGAATCCGAAGTTTGAAACAGTGCGAGCTTTTTGAGTCCCCAGTTGACATCGCGACCAGCCAGTTTCCTTGCGTCTCCGGAGTTTGCCGGTTTAGCCAGCTCGTCAATCGATCCATCAAGGTATCCGCCCACGCACACCATTTCCGCATACTTGGCGTCAAAGGATGTTCGAAGCAAACTCTTGTACCCAGTTGGCGACACGTTCGGGAGGATGATGTATCGGCCTTTCAGCCACGGACACTTGTCAAGGGTGATGTGAAGAGCGTTGATGTCACCTGAGTCGCTGAGCTTCTGTACCTGTGGAATTACAGGCAAGGCCGGATCAACCGGTTCCCAGTGAAGTGCCTTTAGCACGTCATCCAGGCGATCCTCGGGAAAGTCCGAGTCAAGGATGATGATTGCCTGGCATGGCACGCTCAATGTCAACTCAGCGGCAGGAAAGACGACAAGGCGTTCTGCCTCAGGTACCGGGGTCCCGTCAGGTAGCTTTTCGTCCCGTGCTGCCTCTTTAACATACGGGACGTAAGCGAAGTCATGGTGATCAGAAATGGCCACTGCCTGAAGGTTCTTGGCGCGAGCCGCCTGAACGAAACTCTTGGCCCAGATCCGCCGCGCCGCTTCGTCAGCAGGTCTGTCCCCGTGCCACTGCGTGTCCCTGGGAGTGTGAACTTGGAAGTCAGAGCGATAGAAGTGCCCCCCGGCATCGGTAAGGTAACGCCCTCTTGGAGAGGCGGCGGGCGAAGATGGATGAGGACTCATTTGGCGCTACTTTCGGTCACTGTCAATGGAATACGGAGTACGGGTTGCAGGTCTTGCCCGGATGCCGCCACCAGTTCCGCAAGGGTCGCCGATTTCATTATCCTGCTGCCCGCATACATCTTGTACTCGACGCCGCTGGCGGTCGCCATCTCGGTGGCCGCGTCGGTCTTTGCCTTCACCAGGGCGCTGTCGATTTGGTCGTCGCCTTTGACTTCGATGACCTCGTAGGTGTCGTCGGCCATTCTGGCGAGGAAGTCCGGGTAGTAGCTGCGGATGCGCCCGGATTCGGGGTCGTAGTACTGGATCAGGAAGTCGCCCTGGTTGGACGTGAACATGCCGGTGAAGTAGACCTCTTTGACCTGCGGACTGCGGATGTACTGGAAGAAGCACTCGCGCTCGGGCTGGGAGTCGAAGCAGTAGGTGTCGGCGTGGAAACTCTTCCATCGCACGTTCTCGACCCGCTCGTCGCTCTGTTTGACGACGAGTTCCGGGCGGGCGGAGAAGTCGTAGAAGCCGCGATCCTTGGGTTCTCGCAGCAGGACCAGTTCGCGGTCTTCCGACTTGACCTCACTTGTGACCTCGAACAGCGCGTCGAAGATGCCGGGGATGACGATGTCGTGGAGGACACCGTTGTACTGGTTCACCGTGTCGAGCACCAAGCCTGGGCCGTCAATAGAATCCGCGAGGAGATGGGAGACCCTCACAGGCGACAGGTTGAGGTATCTGGCCACCTCGGCGGTCAGCGTGTAGAGGCTGTAGCGGGTCTGCTGGCGTAGTTCGTCGCCGCTGGTCTCGGTGACCTTGGCGGCGCTGCCGATGCTCTTCTGTTCGTAGATGGTGGCGGCGTACCGCGACAGGTCGGCGTCGGCCAGTCCGAGGTCGATGGGGCCGGGGTCGGTCCTCTCGACCAGGATGTATTCGTGCCAGACGCGCTTCAGGGTGATCGTTCGCGGTGGCGGCAGGACGCGGACCTCGTAGCGTCGCCGCTCTGACTGCTTGTTCGACAGTTCGGCTATTTCCATGTTGAAGTTCTTCGACAGTTCAGCGTCGAGGGTGTCGTAGTTCTCCTTCGACAAGAAGACGGAGGCGGTCTGCTGGTCGTCTGTGATCTGGCGCAGGCAGCGCATCGTCGCCTGGAGCACGAAGATCTTCGACTTCGGGCTGCGGAACAGCGCCACACCGAACAGCGACCGGCAGTTCCAGCCCTCCCGTCCCTTCCCAACGAGGATGAGGAACTGCTTCTGACTGCCCTGGGTGCCCGGCTGGTCGAGATTGTTGAAATCGCGGATGTCCTGATCCTTGGTCAGCTTCTCGTCGCCGACGTTGATCAGGATCGACGACAGCGGTATCCCCAGGTCGGCGAGGATGCGCTCGACAGCCGGGCGAATCTCCTGGTCGGCCTCCTCGATGGTGGAGGCGAAGATCGCCAACTTGGGTGGCAAGTCCTCGTAAAGATGGCCGCCGTAGCGGTCCCAGAACCTGGTGATGACCGCTCGCAGGAAGTCTTCGCTCTTGACGTTCTCGAAAGCCATCAGGTCGGCGTCCTTGAGGTACCTCTGCCGGATGGAGTCGCGCAGTGAGTAGGCGTAGACCACTTCGGGCAGGAGTTGCCGGTTGACGTAGGGGGTGCCGGTGAAGTTGTAGCAGGCGACAATCGATGTGCTCGCGGCCAGCAGGTTGATCGTGTCGCGCAGGCTGGTCTTCTGGCCTCCCGCCGATCTGATCTGCTTTTCTAGGTCAGCGCCGAACAGGTGGTGAGCCTCGTCGACGTAAACGCCGAGTTGGCGCAGACGGCAGAGTTTCTTGAATCGTTGGTTGTCCATCAGTGAGGCGTCGTCGAACACGTCCTCGTCCTCATCGTCGCCGCCGGTGCCGTACACCTGGGCAAGCACCGAGTCGGCACCGAACAGAACCTGCGCGGGGGTGTCGGCCTTCCGCTTGCGTTTGACGATGATCTTCTGCGTGTTCGAGATGACGATGTTGAAGTCGGAGTCGTCGAGGGTCTGCAGGCTGGTGCCTGTCTCTTCTAGGAAGTGGAACTTGATGTTCGCGTCGAGCAAGCGGGCGTACTCGGGCGGCACGACCCTCGTCTTGTCGAACGTCATGATCTCCCGCAGCGACTCCAGCACCGTGCGGTCAGGGGCGAACACGAGAGCGTTGTGGCAGAAACGCTTATCCTTCGGAAACTGCCGAGCAAGGAGGAACTCGTAAAAGATGCAGGTGGCCATCAGGATCGTCTTGCCCAACCCCATCGTCAGGGCGTAGATGTAGTTCGGGTAATCCTCCTTGTACCGTTTCATCTGCGCGAAGACGATGTCCATCGTCTTCTCTGTCATGCTGTCGAAGAGAGCACCTTGGCCGCTCTTGTCAACCGCGTAGTAGGACGCGCCGTCGAAGTTGCCTGTGTGGCTGCGCCATTCCTCGAACATCTGAAAGACCTGCTGGTTTCCCAGGAACTCCTTGATGAAGACGTACATCTCCAATGCTTCGAACTGCGGCCTGCGAAGGAACGCCGTCGGGTTCTCGTCGAAGTCGTTGTAGGCCAAGAACTTACGTGTTAGTCCGTTGTAGCGGGAACGGATTTTCCGCCGGTTGTGTCGGCAAAAGAAAACAAGCTGCTCATAGAACGCGAAGGACGGATCGATAACTTCAGGCATCATGGCACCTCGATCTCAAGCGACTCGGACAACAGGTCGGTGATCTTGACCTTGATCGTCCCCGCGCCACCCGGCACCGAATAGATGCCCTGTACCAACTCCGTCTTCGACGGAATATCCGTGACGGCGGGCTGGAGCACCACCCCGTCGAAGTTCCAGTCGATCATCACCGACTCGACCAGTTGCCGCCAGTCCTCGACGAACTCCTTCTGCAGCGAGAGCTTCTGCATCAAGTTCAGTGGATAGAACGAGCGGATGACGAGCTTGCCACCCTCCAGCACGACCTCGGCCTCAGCCTCCCGCTTGAGTTGCAGATCCTCCCGATCCCGCAGCACATCGACGATCTCGACGTCCAACTTGAAGCCCGAAAGATCAGCTTCGAGAGAGGCCGCGAGGTCCGGCTCGTGCCCCATGCAGACAATGGTGATGCGCTCGACTGGCTGATTCGGGTTGTCTTCCATGCGTTTCTCGTAAGCCCTATACGGAAGATTCGCCTTTAGTTCCTCCAAGTCCGCCTTCGTAGCAATCCGGTTGATCGGCATGATCTTCACCATCCGGCCACCGAGTTCACCATCCCAGACGGCACCCTCCGCAAATGGCTGAATCTCCAGAGCCTGGATGAGTAGATCACGGGCTTCGATCGGATTACGAAAGAAGTCATAGTTGTTGACGTTCCACACCTCGAACCCGGTCCCATCGGGGACGACGTCATCCCCGAGTGAAATATCGAGTGTTGGGACAGCTGATGCCTCGCTTGCTGCGCCCAGTAACCCAATGAGTCTCTTGGTCGTGGTCTGGATTGCGCCAAGATTAATGTCCGCGCCGATGAAGCGCCGACCAAGTCTCATCGCGACCGCCTGGGTCGTCCCGCTGCCCATGAAGCAATCGAAGACTAGGTCACCTGGGTCCGATGATGCAGTAATGATCCTCTCAAGGAGCGCTTCGGGCTTCTGGGTGGGGTAATCAATCCGTTCGATTGCCATTGGGTTTACGATGGGAATGTCCATCCAGATATTCTGGATGACTTGACCCTTGTACTCATCTGCGAAGATTTTCCGGTAGATTCGAGCAGTAGGAACCGTAGGCATGACTAGCTCGTTCCTCTGGAATAGCTCTTCCATCCTCTCCTGCTTGTACAACCAACCAGTTCGCGGTGGCTGAATGCCGTGGAACGTGTAACGAAGGTTCGGGCGATCCATGGGGTTGACTAGAGGAGACTTCATGTACTTGCGCCCGTCTCCGTCATCGTAAACGAAACGCTCTCTGATGTATTTTTGCGTATTCTCATCATGGCGCGAGTAGATCGGATTGAAAACGCGACTACTTGTCTTCGAGTAAAACAATAGAGTGTCGTTGGTAACACCAAATTGCGAAGATGCCCAGGCCTGAGCTTGTTTTCGCCGCCAGATGATCTCGTTAACAAAATGGGTGGCCCCAAAGACCTCGTCAAGTAAACAGCGCAGATACTGGTTCCTGTGATAGTCACAATGGACGTAGATGCTGCCTGTGTCCGAGAGTAGTTCCCGCATGAGTATGAAACGTTCGTACATGAACTGGAGATACTCGTCGTTGCTCCAGATGTCGCCGTACTGCTTCTCCTCGAACGCCGATGCGTCTGAATCAGCCGAGTGGCCCTGAAGTGTGATGTGCTTCTTGTAATCGGCCTTGGAGTCGAACGGCGGATCAATGTAGATGAGGTCGATCTTCCCTCTGAACTCCTTAAGGAGGTGGCTCATGACTTGGAGGTTGTCGCCCCAGTAGATGCGGTTGATCCAGCCGTCGACTTCCTCGCCGTAGCGTTCGCGGAGTTGGGCCGGGTAGTACAGGGTGGAGCGGTAGGGGCGTTTGCCGGTCCACCGCAGCTCGGGGAACCCTTTGATGGTGGGGCGGTCTTCGAAGTCGAAGGCGAGTTGTTCGCTCATCGGGTTGATCCTCCAATCGCGGTTCGGCAGTAGAACCGGAAGTCGCAGTTTTCGCAGGTCTTGGGAGACGCTGCGGTGTGGCAGAAGTAATTGGCCAGGATGCGGTGGACGGTCTCGTCGAAGACCTGGGCGGTGGCCTCGACGGCTGTGGTGCTGTAGGGCCAGGTGATGGTGGGCACGCCGTCGGCTTCGCCGGTGTAGTAGACGTGCAGCTTGGAGACTTTGGCGGAGTATCGCTGCTCGACGAGGTGGGCGTAGATGTGCAGTTGGCGGCGGTAGCGCTCCAGCCGCTCGGCGTCGGAGAACAGGTCGGGTTTGCGTTCGGCTTTGAAGTCGACCAGCTCGACCGTGTCGCCCTCGCCTTTGATGAGGTCGATGGTGCCTTCGATGATGTAGTCGGGTTTGACGAGGCTGACGTCGACCTCGGCCTGCTTGATCAGATCCCAGCGGCCAGCCTGCCGTTCGGCATAGGTGAGCACCTGTTTGAGCGCGGCCAGGCGGGCGGGTTCGGCCAGGTAGCTGCGTTCTCGCTGGATGAGGGAGGCGTAGTTGGCGTCAAACCACGCGCTGATGTTGTCCGGCGTGATCTGGGGTTCCTCGCCCCGAATCGCGGCGCGGTGAATGTCCTCGATGGTCTGATGGACGAGCAGGCCGAACAGCATCGTGGAAGCGCGCACAGGCGAAAAGGCCAGTTCCTTGTAGAACTTGTACTGCAGGGCGCAGGTCTCGTAGACGGTGATGTGTGAGGTGAACGAGAACGACTCCTTCAGGTTCACGTCCTTGACGTCGTGGAAAGTGAACTCGCCCAGGTCGAGCGTGGCCACGTCGGGCAGCTTGTCGAACGCGGCGGTGAAGTACTTGCTCGGCGTCGGCCACCTGCCCGAGGTGCGGTTGCAGGTTAGGACAAGGAGGTCTTGAGCGCGCGAGAAGGCGGTGTAGTACAACCGCCAAAAGTCGAAGAACTTCATCTGATCGTGCGGTTCGAACGGAGGGCGTTTGAAGTAGCGCCGTTCGATCTCCTGCATCAGCGCGGTGCCTTGGCTGCGGGGCACGGAGGCCAGGGAGTCGACGATGACGATGGGGAACTCCATGCCCTTGGCCTGGTGGATCGTCAGGAACGAGACGCAGCCAGAGGGCGCGTACTCGGCGTCGTCCTCGTACTCGCCGATCCCGCCGTCGCGCAGCAGCCGCAGATAGAGGTTGAACAGCCGCTCGGTGTCCCTGGCCAGGTACTTGGCGTTGAACACGTCGATCCGGTGCAGGTACTCGAACTTGCCGAGGATCTGGGTTAGCAGGCCGAGGTTCCGCACGGCGCGGGTGTCGACCACGCCACCGGAGATGTCGGTGTCGAGGATGGAGCGGAACGGCTCGAACTCCATCAGTTGGTAGAACAACCCGGAGTAGGCGTAGTCGGTGGTGCCCGTCAGGCCGACGTGGGCGCGGCCTTTGCGGCGAATCCACTTCAGCAGGTCTTCGTGTTCGGGCTGGCTGAGCACCTCGTTGGCGGTCTCGACGCAGCCGAGCAGGTAGTCCGCGTCCATCGGCGGCAGGTTGGGGAACTCCTGTGCTCCGATGCGGCGGATGTGGTCGGGCAGCATGAGCAGCATGCATCCAAGGGCCGTGCGGACCTCGGTGCGTTCGAAGAACATGTTCGACCGGGGCGAGTACACGCTGATGCCGGAGGCTTCCAGGAACAGGGCCAGGGTCGCCACGCGCTCGTGCTTGACCGAGTTGAACAGGAACGCGATCTGGTTGTAGTCGCGCAGCTTGCCGGAGCCCTTCAGCGCCTCGATGAACGCGACGATCCGCTGGCTCCACTCGTGCTCGTCGTACTGGCTTTCCAGCCGGACGACGGCCTTGCTCGTCAGGCTGCTCGGCTGCTCGGCCTGGAGGGCCTTGGCGTGGCGGAAGTCTTTCCACTCGAACGCGAACTTCGCGCCCTTGGTGGTGGCCATCCATTCGTTGTAGAAGTCGACGATGTCGGAGTTGGAGCGGTAGTTGATTTTCAGTTGGATCGCGTGGCCCTGGAACTGGAGGATGTTGCGGATCGTGGCCCCCCGGAACCGGTACAGACCCTGGTCGTCGTCGCCGACGACGCAGATGTTGTTCCGCTGGCCGCCCAGCAGGAACACGATCTGTTCTTGGATGTAGTTCGTGTCCTGGTACTCGTCCACCATGAGGTAGCGGACGCGGTCCTGGAGCGTGGCCAGCACATCGGGGTGCGTCGTCAGCAGGTGGTAGGCCTCGGTCTGCAACCCGGAGAAGTCGACGAGGTTCTCTTCGGCGAGAATCGCCTGGTACTTCGCCAACACCCGCCCCAGCGCGGCGATCTTCGGATCAGCGTCGGCCATCAGCGCGGCAGGCTCGACGAGTTCCTCGGCGAGGGTGTTGACCATCTGGCAGATCTGGTTGGACTGCCGCCACGCGCCGGTCGGTTGGTTGAACAGGTCGTCGAACCCTTCGAGGGCGCGAAAACGGTGGATGTTCTGGAAGACGAGGTAGGACTGGTCGAAGCCGTCAAGGGTGCGGAAGTTCTTCTTCAATCGGGAGTACTCGAGGTTCTCCTTGATGATCCGCAGGCACAGCGAGTGGAACGTGCTGATGTACATCTCGTTCAGGTTGACGCTGATGCCACGGGCCGCCAACTCGTTCGTGATCCGGGTGACCAGTTCCTTGGCGGCCTTCTCCGTGAACGTCGTCATCAGAAGCTGCTCAGGGGCGACGCCCCGCTCCTGGATCAGGTAGATCGCCCTCATCACGAGCGTGAACGTCTTGCCCGTACCCGGCCCAGCGGTGACGAGCACCGGGCCGTCCACCGTCGAGATCGCCTCACGCTGCTGCTCGTTGGCCGGTCCGAAGTCAAACATTGGTTGCAACCCATCGCATCGAAGACAGGGCAACGGCTGGGCGCACGCTCTGCCCTCGATCGGACGTGGTAACGACAGCAAGCTTGTCGACAATTGTCGCCGATCTCAGAGCACTTAACACCCTTTCAGTCTATTGGCCAGCGCTTTCACAGACGGCTTGGCCGCGCGGTGTCGAACTACAACGTCATGGCATCCGGTCTGGTTGTCGTCGACGTGGACGACGCAGGTGCGGGGACTCTTGTCGGGGCAACTTCTGCGATGGCTCGACGGACCATCTTTGCCTGCTCGGTGTCCATTCGACTCGCGGGTTTGCCACCGCGTGTCTGGCCGTTGGTGATGCTGTGGAGGTCGCGGTATGCGACGGCGGCGCGGAGGGCTTGGTACCAGCGGGCTTGTCCGGCCTTGTCGGTGGGCTTGGTGCCGATCGGCTTCAGAGCGCAGCGCTTCTGCGTCCCCGACCTGGAAGATCGCGGTCAGATCGGCAGGCGTGACGCCCGCTGACGCGTAAGCCGCCTCCATTAGGGCGACGGCTTCTCGCCAGTGGCCATGAACATCGCCCAGCGCGGCAATCAGCATGGCCCGGCGTGGTCGATTTCGTTGATCCAGGCGTTGAGGGTGGCAACCGCCTCCTCAAGTGGTATGTCGATATGGGCTGACGCGGCTGCTTTGGCGTAGTCGTCGTGCCAGTGCGGGTAGGCGGTCGACTGCGGTGGCCATGCGCGCGGGGCTCTACCCAGGGCAACCGCCTCCTTGGCACGCGCCTCGAAGATGTCCACCCCAGCCGCCCTGATCGCAGGCTTTGCCGGTTCTCCAGTGTCTTCAGACAGTGCTTTCAGCAGCAG
>WRFP01000064.1 GCA_009778725.1 Propionibacteriaceae bacterium | reverse complement strand
TTTCTACCCTACGTCTTTCTCCGGTATCGTAGGTACGCCTGAACAGCACGGCCCCGTAGCTCAGGGGATAGAGCGAAGGTTTCCTAAACCTTGCGTCGTAGGTTCGAATCCTATCGGGGCCGCCAAGACTCTATCGAGGCTGCCACATGAATAAACCCGGTGATGTGGGTTCGTACGCTGCCAACCGCCAGTGCCCCGGGTAAGCTAGAGACATGACGGTGGCAGAGATTCTCGACCAGGTCCGCGAACTTGATGCGGGCGAGTTGCTGGTGTTGCGTCGTGTCTTGGACGATATGGTTGAGGCATCTCACCGTCGTCCTCCGGAACAGTCACGACCGTACCGAACGGTGGCGGTCGACATGGGGACTCCGCTGATAGATATCGACAGGGCTCTTCGCCTAGCCAGTCAGCTTGACGACGAGCGCATCCTGGAACAGATGGGGAATGCCGGGTGAAGATTCTCGATGCCAATGTCCTTCTGAACGCGGTGAACACCAGTGCGGATCACCATCAGGATGCCCGTGAGTGGCTGGATGAGGCGTTGAATAGTAAGGAAGCCATCGGACTACCATGGCTCGTCATCATTGCATTCATCCGAATCAGCACACTTGCTCACGGTTTCCCGAGACCTCTGAGTGTGCCTGAGGCCCTCAGTTATATGAGAGGTTGGCTGGCTGTACCAACTGTAGTTGTTATCAATGCTTCTTCGACTGATGACCATCTTGACAGCCTCGAAGCGCTGCTGACTGCCGCAAATCATGGAGGCAATCTCGTGAATGACGCTCATATCGCTGCCATCGCTGAAGCCGTGGATGCTGAAGTCGTGACGTTTGACCGTGACTTTGATCGGTTCGCTGGGGTCCGGCGGGTCGTACCCCAGCACTCATGAGCCAGTGGCCATATTGAGGTGGTCTGGACCTTTTATCGTCGATCTGCTCGGTCGTCAGGTGATTCCCAGACGAGGAGAACTGATACAAAGAATCGCGGCGTGTCTTTCTCAGCCTAATCCGGAATCCGCTCTTCATCGCAAGATGAAGAGCGGATTCAGAACGTCAGGCCCGGGAAAGAACGGGCGAGTTGAGATGCCACTACTCATACAGTCGCATCGGAACCTGACGACTAGTCGTCGAGTTTGAACAGCCGCCGGGCGTTGTCGCGGCCGATGGCTTCTCGGTCGTTTTCGCCGATTTCGGCTTGGTCGAACCAGGTGGCTGCTTCTTCCATGTCTTCGAAGGGGAAGTCAGTGGAGAACATGACACGAGCCGTACCGATTTCTTCCATGGAGTTGCGCATCGCGATGGTCCGGAAGTTGCCGCTGGTGGTGACGTAGAAATTTTCCCGGAAGTAGTCGATGAAGGGTCGCTTGGCCTGCACGCCCAGAGGATTGCGTCCGTCGGCGGACGCCCAATGGGAGGTACGCCAAATGTTGTATGGCAGGAACTCGCCGAGGTGACCCAGGACGACGGTCAGCTTGGGGTACGCGTCAAACAGACCGGACCCGATGAGCCTGAGCGCATGGGTGCCTGTCTCGACCGAGAACTGCCACGCCGGACCCATCAACCAGGGGTGCCCTTCAATGATCTGCTGCCGTGACGCCAGCGGGTTGCGCGGATGAAGGTAGAAGGGGACGTCGAGCCGTTCCACTTCCGCCCAGAAGGGACGGTACTGAGGCAGATCATAATATGTCGCATTGTCTTCCTCCCCGATCTGGGAGAAACCGTTGACCAGCACCCCCACAAACCCGAGGTCCTGCACAGCCCGCCGTAGTTCTTCGATGGCCGCGTCGGGATCTTGCAGCGGCACGGCAGCGAACGCGCGGAAGCGGTCGGGGTTGCGGTCGACCAGTTCGGCCAGTTTGTCGTTGGCCCGGTGAGCCATGCCGATCGCGTCCTTGGTGTCATAGCGGGCCTGGACGGTTGGTGCGTTCAGCGAAATGATCGCCGTGCGGATTCCACAAGCGTCCATCCTGCGCAACCGGGAGTCGGCGACATCAAGCAAGTCCTTCTTGCGGGCCGGCCAGATGTCCTTGCCAAAGAAGATCTCCGAATCGCCGACGGTTTCCTCGGTGGCGAAGTGTTCTTCGAGTGCGACTTTATCGTGCATAGTTGTGCTGCCTTTCTTGTTTCAGCGATGGCGCCCAGGGTCTTGGTACGACCGAAGATGATCGAGTGGTACGACCATACCCCCCTGGTACGACATGAGCGACGAACCCACCCATCTCACAGACAATGAATCTCGCCGAAACGTGCCACTGCCAGTGGTCCCGCCCAGCATCTGATCGCTCATCACAGCACATTTCAGCACGCCAATCCGTACCGAGTCCATACTCATTGGGACAACATGCAGTCATATTGCTCCTGCCTGGACAAGGTGCAGAACTGACAACTTGGTCACAGGCAAATCGGTGGGGTTATGAACAGCGCAATTCTTGCCCCAGAGGGTTTTGTGCGGTTCTTTCCTCTGATGGTGGGCTCTGGGGCGACCGTAGCGTTTTTTCAGAGCTTGACTCAATCAATTTCGTCAAGCACGTAAAGGAAAGAAGGTTGAATCATGAAGAAGATTCGCATCGTAGCTGGCTTGGTGGCCAGCGTCGCTCTCTTGGCGGGTACGGTGTCGTTGATGCCGTCGGCTGCTCAAGCCGCATCCACGTATCCGATCATTCAAAGTTCCCTCTCGGAGCCCGTCCCCGACTATGCCCGTCTTGGACCAGGGAGCAACTATTCGGTTATGAATACTTTTGTCACCTATAAGTCTCAGTCGTTCAGTTGCTGGACCACAGGAACCTCTGTGCACGGTGACAATATCTGGGGTCGTCTTGCAGGCACAGGGAATGGGTTCATCGCTGATTGGTGGATTCAGCTGAAAGGGAAGACTCTGGCTAACACAGGATTGCCCCGGTGCGGTGGAACAGGCAAGGTGCCGGTTGGCTATTTTGACTCGCTCACGTACACTAACGACCCAAAATCTCCTGGCGAACGTATTGTTACGGTTCATGGGTGGGCAACTGATCCGGACAAACTGTCATCAAAAGTGGCTATTGTCGTATATGCGCAGGACACTGGTCGTCTAATGCAGCTGGGTACTGGCCAGACTGGGGCCACCAGGGCGGATGTGAAAAAGGTTCACCCCACCTATAGCAGCACGACAGGGTTCAATGTCAGTGTGACAGTGGGGTCAGGTATTCCGACTACGTTCAAGGTCTACGCTGTCGATCTCAACTCCGGAATCCAGTATCTGTTGAGTAATGGCACGAAAACCCTTGCTGCGAAGAAGTAGTCCAGCCGCAAAAGAACAATGAAAAGCTGTCCCAGAGCCCTACCTCTGGGACAGCTTCCGCCGTCAGTTCCCAGGTCATGGGGGACATAACTGTCAGGGTTGGCGTACTTCAACGAGGTCATCGATGATCGCGAAATCCTGGATGTCGTGTGTCAGCAGCGGGACTTGTTCTCGGACGGCAGTTGCCGCGATCAGCAGGTCGAGTTGTCGTTTACGGGGTTGAGCGCCACGTGTGCGCACGGCTGCGGCGAGCCGACCCCATTCACGTGCCACATCGGTGGTCACGGGCAATGGTTCGAAGGTTGCTTCGACACGAGCCAGGCGGGCGGTTCGTCGGGCCAACTCGTCGGAGTCACCTGCGGCCAGCAGTGTTCCATAGTGCAATTCAGCCAGTGACACGACGCTGATGGCGGCCTCGACATCAGCGGGTGCGGATTCCCCAATCAGTACGGAGGTGTCGAGGATGACTCGAGGGGCACTCATTCCGAGAACGGATCGGTGAGTTCGCCATTCATGGAAGCGATGTCCTCCTCCATGCCCCGTGGCGGCGCGGATTCACTCCACACGTCCCGTAACGCCGGGCCTGTCACCCAGGTACGACGGCTGGCTGGGCGCAACTCGGCCACTGGTCGGCCCGCCACGGTGACTGTCATCGTTTCCCCTGCCTCAACGCGGCGCAATACCGAGCCGATGTCGTTACGGAGCTCTTTCTGGGCAATAAGTACAGACATAAGACAAGAGTAGCACTTCTGCTACCCAGCATGCCATGGTTCGCTCAGTGTCTCAGACCGCTGAGGAGCCTGAAGCCGCTCCAAATGCGGTATCGAGGGCTGAGTGGACATCGGCGGTGGGGACACCTAGTTGCCGAGACAGGGTTGCCAGGCGATTGGCCGCCTGGGCCAACAGTTCGTGGGCGTGGTGGGGATTGGTGGACATCACTTCCGATGCCACCATCGAACTTGACTGTCTCGTACCCCGGTCTCGCTGGTGGACAATACCGCTGGTCGTCATCGTCACCGTCATCCTGGTGGTTGCTGCGTGGTTTGCCCCACCATGGCTCAATCCGCGTCTCGATCAATACTCCAGCGGAGGGGCCCAGGCGATCCCCGATACCGCATTCGTCGCCACACAAACGAAAATTGTTATCAGGGGGACTGTGACCATTTCAGGTGTCACTGACATTTCCGGTGCTCAACCGATCCTCAGTTGGGTGACACACACCACCGATCAGACTCAGGCCGCGCAGTCCGCGTGGGATGCACTGGCCGCGTTGTCGTGTTCGACTGACGGCAGAACCTGCGGACCGTCCGCCGTAACAGCGTCGCCAGCAGACGCCAACGCCCTTCGGGACGACCTCCAGACGCAGGGCTGGTCGGTGCCAGGCCTCGCGCTACCCCAACGGGCGAACTCCGGTGACCAACTATGGGTGGTCTGGCAGGTCTCGGCTTGCCCAGCGAAAGGTCCCGACGGTGCCGCTTGGGCAGTCATTGACCCGCAGTTGGGCGTCCGTCTCCGTTCACCGCTGGGATTCACAGTGACCCAGTACGGCGCCATAGTCGTTGGCCCTTTCGACTTTGGGACCGATTGGCTTCACGACATGGAGGTCTGCCCAGTGTGACACAGTGGAGATGACCGCGTCACGAGTCACCGCCTCAGGTCAGGGCACCCTGATCTCGTTTTGTATCATATATTGGACAAACAAACTAAGAGTACGCCGTACGCCCAGGTTGTTCCGGTGCTACTGAGCGGGGAAGCGCCGTGTTCAGCCGGGCTGCATACCCTTGAAATAAATTAAATGGCTTTCCATCGGTGGGACGGCAGGACTAGCATAACCAGATAGCAATCAGTGGAGAGTCCGGAGGAATCGTATGCGAGGACGGGCAATTGTCAAGAAGGGCCACATGGCTCTGGTCGCGTTGGCGCTGATGTCATCGGTCGTCACCGTGGCAGATCAAGCGCAGGCGGCTGTTGTGGCGGTGGACACGCTGGCGATCGGGCAGAGTATGCCCGCTGGTCACTGCCTGACATCCAACAACAAGGAATACTGGGTTTGTCTAGAAACTGACGGCAACCTCGTCCTGGGCAGCCACGGTACGCCGATGTGGATGAGCGGTACGACTGGCACCGATGCCACACTGGTCTTCCAGAAGGACGGCGATGTCGTACTGAAAGCGGGCGGTGCGACCATGTGGTCCACCGGCACATCCGGACACACCATGACGACCCTTGTCATGCAGAACAACGGCAATCTTGTCCTGTTCAATGGCGATATTGCGATGTGGAGTGTGACAACCGATTACGCCGCTCAGATCGCGGATTTCCGGGCGTGGGCACTAGATCCGGCCAACTGGAATGCCACCACCGATGGCGATGTCCCCGGCATCGACTTGTTCATCAACACCGATGGCACGGTGACCGATCCCCCCGACGCGACGACACAGTGCTTCAAATTGGCCCGTGCCTGGGCTGTCCGCCTGGGCAAGCCACCGGATTTTGTGGGCACGGACGACGCTGCCACTCCCAAGCCGGGTTGGGTGGCAGTCGGCACTGACCTGAACGACGCTCTGCCAGGCGATGTCATCACCGGGATCTGGGGTGTCCACACGGCGATCGTGGTGAGTGCTCCGTCGAATGGTTCGATTGACCTGTTGGAGCAGAATCCCAACTCTCCGGCCGTCGATACGTACAACACGACGACAGTAGGTGTGGTGTGGCGTCCCGAGGTGGCGGGAACCCTGACCACAGGGCAACATATCATGGGCGGCCATCAGCCGTGCTGTTCGGACGTCCCCAATCAAGTGACTTTCGAATCGGCTGGCGGTTCTTCCGTACCCACCTGGAATCTGGGCAGTGATGTCCCGCTCGGGACCCTGCCGACGCCGACCCGGTCTGGCTACACCTTCGACGGGTGGTACACCGATGCCACGGGCGGAACCGAAGAGTCGGCTGACACAGTTCTGACAACTGACACTGTTCTATACGCCCACTGGACTGCTTCTGCCCTCGCGACGGTGGTGGATGAGTTGGCCATCCCGGGTCTGACCCCTCCGGTCAGTGGTGGCCATCCGGTGACGTCGGTCGACATCGACGAATATTCAGGTACGGTGACGTGGTCTCCCGCTGATGACCCCTTCGCAGCAGCGACTCAATACACCGCAACCGTGACCCTGACGGCCAAGCCTGGTTTCACGCTCACCGGTGTCGCCGCCGATTCCTTCACGGTGGCCGGCGCCGACACGGTGACCAATGCGGCGAACTCCGGTAAGGTCACGGTAACCTTCCCACAGACCGCTCCCGCCCCGTCCACACCGGCAGTGGTGGATGAGTTGGACATCCAGGGTGTGACACCCCCTGTCACTGATGACTCCCCGGTGTCATCGATCAACACCGACCAGTATTGGGGTACGGTGACGTGGTCTCCGGCTGATGATCCCTTCGCTGAATTGACTATATATACAGCAACCGTGACGCTGACCCCCAAGCCTGGTTTCACGCTCACCGGTGTTGCTGCCGATTCCTTCACCGTGCTCGACGCGACTTCGGTGACGAATGCGGCGAACTCCGGCAAGGTCACAGCAACCTTCCCTGCCACCGGCCCCGGGCCCATCTCCTCAATTCCGGTGGACACCTTGGATGTCCCAGGTGTGACAACTCCAGTGGCTGGTGAGCACCCGGTCACATCAGTGGATACCTCCGAATACACCGGTACGGTCACGTGGTCCCCCGCGGACGACCCCTTCGCCGACGGAACCACGTACACCGCAACCGTGACCCTGACACCCAAGATTGGCTACACGCTCACCGGTGTCGCCGCCAATTCCTTCAAGGTGATCGGTGCGACCACAACGACGAACCCCCAAGACTCCGGTGTGATCACAGCCGTCTTCGAGGCACCCGCACCCGTGATCACTCCCGAACCGTCGATCCCGATCATCGTGGATGTTCCTGGTGTGACGGCTCCGATGACCGGCGCCCACCCTGTGACCTCGCTGGATGCGGCTGAATACACCGGTACGGTCTCGTGGTCTCCCGCAGACGACCCCTTCGTGGCCGGGACCGCCTACACAGCAACGATCACCTTGACTCCCAAGTCCGGCTATACATTCACCGGCCTTGCCGCTAACGACTTCACGATCGCCGGAGCAACAACAGTGACGAACGCCGCGGATTCCGGTGTCATCACGGCAACCTTCCCTGCGACCACGAGGCTCGCACCGCCGCCCCCAGTCACGCCGACGCTGACTGTGACTCCGTCAGGCCAGACGGTGACGATCACTGGCACGAACTGGGTGCCGGGGGAGTCCGTCCACCTCACAGTGCCGGCCGCCAGCTTGGATCTGGGCACCGTGACAGCCAGGGCAGACGGCACCTTGCCTCCGGTGACTTTCACGGTCCCCGCTGGCGTCGATCCTGGAAGTCTCCAGGTGGTTGCCGTTGGCACAAGTTCCGGCACACTTCAAACACCGTTGACCACCGGCACGGTCCAGCCGATCACCGCGTCTGAATCCACCGGTACGATCCAGATGACGACCGGCGGTCAGACAGCCCCACTGTCGTCCGCATGGCTGTTGCTTTTCGGCACCATCCTCACCGGTGCCGGTGTGCTCGTCCTGAGAGCACGACTGCGCCGCAACTGACAATACCTCACACAAAGCGGGTCACCCTCCAGTGGCCCGCTTTGTTGTGCCCCCACCGACGACAACCACAGCCAGCCCCTGTGCCCACCCGGGCAAGAACAGCCCAAACCGTGCCTCGGGGAAACAGTCTCGCTGTTCTTTCCCCTGTTGCGGCCAGGACGGAATGTTATAGCGTTTCTATTGCCGCTTGGTACCCAGACCGTGTCACTGAACAGAAGGAGTCATCATGGATGAAACCCTCCACACTGCGGCTGGCCCGGCATCCAGTCGTGGCACTGGCTCTCGTACTGTCGCAAGCGTCATTTCCGACAATGACATGAAAGGACCGAACTCATGGTCAACCCCCTGCAACTGATTCCCGTCAAGGCACGCACAACCGTACTTCTTGTCGCCCTCGTCGTCGGCGCCATCGCACCCGTGATCTTGCCGAACCTCTCCGGCTGGCTAGCAACAACAGTGTCGATCATTGCCGCCGTGATGGCCCTGTTCAGCAACGCGCAGTCATTGTCGAACATGACCCCCGACGAGTCCAACCCCGCCATCGTCGCCAAAAAGACCCAGGGTGGCACCACCCCTTCCCAGTAAGCGGGCCTCGTCGTCGCGACCACCAGACTCACAAAGTCGGCGATGGGGGGGTAAGAACCGCCCCAAGACTACTCCGGATGGTTTTGTGCGGTTTCTTCCACTGTCTGAGGGTGGACGACCAGTCCTAGCGTTTGATTAGCGCTTGGTACGAGACCCTTCGTCCAAGCCCCAAGTCAAACAGAAGGAATGATTATGAACAGAACAATTCGCACCCTGGTAGGTCTGGCCGCCAGCGCAGCCATGGCTCTGAGCGTCGTGGCGCTAGCACCGTCATCGGCCTCAGCCGCAACCAGCCCGAAAGGACCCTACACGGTCCTCGAAAGCCCGGGTCTCACCGTACACGCTGGACCCGGCAGTGCCACAGCTGCTTTGAAGACCGTCAGTAAGGGTCTGACGGTTTCAGTTGACTGCTGGGTGATTGGGTGGACAACCGTCAACGGAGATGCTGTATGGGGTCACGTAGCCAGCGGGACTGGGTATGGTTGGGTAGCTGACTATTGGCTGGACCTGCAGGGCAGAACCCTCCAACAGACCACACTGCCTCAGTGTACGATCAAGGGCTCATATTATCCGGGAGGTTATTTTGATGAGTTGTCGGCCAAGGGTACCGGATCTTCACGCTCCTTGACGGTCAAGGGATGGGCGGCTGATTATGACACACTGAACACGTCCGTTCACGTTGTGGCGTACATCTTCCGCGGTTCAACGTTCGTCAAAACGAGTGAGGGGATCGCTTCCGGCTCTCGTCCAGACGTTCACAAGGCCTATCCCTATTGCAGCAACAATACTGGATTCTCTTATTCGATCTCGTTGCCCAATGCTGCCGCCACGTACACCGTCAAGATGTACGCAATGGATACTGGGTCCGGACTCCTGTACCCCTTACTTGACAGTCCGAAAACTATAACTGTCAAATAAACACTAAGTGTTTAACGGTCCTCCGATCCGCTCCACATCTCTGCGGGGCGGGTCGGAGGACATCTAACGATCACAAGCGCCTATGGTGCTGTCCCAGGGCCGTAAGGCAGTGCGACCCACTGGGACCTGAGTCCCATTTACCCGAGTAACAGATACCACTAGCCTTGACAACAGTCACACCGTTCCGTCACTAGTCGCAGAAGAAAAGTCCACCCCATCGGTCCACCCAGGTCCCCACCCCACAAACCCTGGGGAACCAGGGGACACACCAACAGTCACGACACGTGCCACACCCCCAGTACGAGTGACTGCGACAGGGACCCCAGTGTGAACACGGACGTTCCAAGGGGGCACACCATGACCCGCACGATTACCCGTACTGCCGCCCTGACGTTCTCCTTCCTGCTCACCCTCGGACTGGGAGGATGTGTCTCACCCACCCCCACCCCCACCCCCACACTCACCACTGACTCCACGCCGACCACTGACCCCACACCGACGAATCCAGCGAACATCATTCCAGACGACGTACTGCGTCACTGCCTCGCCTCTTCCATGCAACAGGCCAGCATCCCCTTCTCGGCCAGCACATCTCAAGACCCAAGTCAGGTCGATGCCATCACCCAAAGCGACTTGGACGCCTTCGCTGACGCGACCACCTCCCCGTACACGATCGAGTGCGAAGGCATGACCTCGCTGGAAGGACTCCAAAACCTCCACGACCCCGACCTGGTAGACCTGGAGCTCCATAACGGTCACATCACCGACCTGACTCCACTCGCCGGACTCACCAATCTCACCAACTTGACCCTGCACAACCAACAGATCACCGACCTGACTCCACTGTTCGGACTCACCAACCTCACCAACTTGGACCTCAGCGTCAACCCGATGACCGACCTGGCACCACTCGCCGGACTCACCAACCTCACCAACTTGTACCTGGATAACACCCCGATCACCGACCTGGCACCACTCGCCAGACTCACCCACCTCACCAACTTGGACCTGGACTTCAACCCGATCACCGACCTGGCACCGCTCGCCGGACTCACCAACCTCACCAACTTGGACCTGGTCTTCAACCAGATCACCGACCTGGCACCGCTCGCCGGACTCACCAACCTCACCAACTTGAACCTGGATGGCAACCTGATCACGGACCTGACTCCACTCGCCGGACTTACCAACCTCACCAAATTGGACCTGGAAACTAACCAGATCACTGACGTGACACCACTTGCTGCGTTACTCAATCAGGGCTGCCCATCACCGAGCGGCTGTTCGTTCAATTTTATGTGCAACCGCATCACTGACCTGTCATCCCTGGACTGGAACGCGATCTCACAGAACACATCTGCGATACAAGGCGGGCCTCATTCCGGCGGATTCTTCTTGTACTTCAGTGACCAAAACATCCACCAGACGGCTGAAACCGGCACCGTCGCACTGCCGACCGTCGTCCAACCTGCCAATGACCCCAACACCTTCACCTGGACCAACGACCCCTCGGTCCCAGCAACCATCAACCAGACAACCGGAACCGTGACCTTCACCTCTCCTGGCATTACCCGTCTCACCTGGAATGTCCAAATCCCAACGCCCGCCATGTGCAATATCAACGCTTCCCCCACTGACACCTCGTCCCCAACCACGCAGCCCAACGTCTGCATCAACTTCTCAGGAACCTTCGTGGTCACCGTGACCGACCCGCCCGGCTCGCGCATCGCCACCACCATCCTCGTTGTCTCCATCGCAGGAGTCCTCATCGTGGCTGGTGTTGTCTTCTTCGCGGTACGCAGAACACGCCGCACCCGATAACCCCCCGACCGCTGCCCTGTCGCGAGCCGTCACCCCTGGTGGTAGTACGGCCTGTGGACCATTCCCATGCCTCAATGAGCCTGGCCGAGGTCCTCAAATGACCCAAGCGGGAACAATGGTATTACTGGCGTCCAGGGGAACAACGTCCTCGGCCATGCACACCACGGCACCCGTGCCAACACGTACTTTCAGGGAAGACCCGCCAGACCTAGTGTCTTTGAGGGGATCAAGCACACGGAAACTCGATAGAGCGTGGATGGAGGGAGAAACCGACTTCTTCACTTCGATCGGCTGGATGACCTGGTCACGCAGGATGATCAGGTCGATTTCTCGTTTCTCCTTGTCACGATAGTAGAACAAGGGTGGCTCCAGGCCAGCGGCAGCATAACTG
>WRFP01000063.1 GCA_009778725.1 Propionibacteriaceae bacterium | reverse complement strand
TGGACGGCCTGGCCTCCCACGACGGCCCACCCATCGGCCAGCGCCGCTACACCGACTTCCTCGCTGAACACGCGACCACCTACGGTCGCGCCTACACCAACGAACTACGCCGCAACTTCACCAATCCGGCATCCTAACCCTGCCACGTCTCCATGATCGTTTGCTGCAAGCCGGTGCTGGTCAGGTGTCGTGTTTGGCGAGGCGGTATCCGTTGGGGTCGCCGCTGGTGGTTTGGTCGTAAATCGTGGTGAATATCGTTCCGGGGTAGTACGCTTCGGCGAGTACGGCCGGGTCGCCGGGGTCTGAACTCCAACTGGCCAGCGGGTCGACCAACAGGTAATCGGGGACGACGCCGTTCAGCGAACCGACCCAGTAGACGGTGTGGTCGGTGACGAGTTGGGTGATCAGGCCCATGTCGGTCGCCACGGATGTCGACGAGGGCATCAGCGCCAGAACATCCGATGCCTCCCCAGCGCGTGGAGGTGGTTCGTAACTTGCGGGGTCCACGATGTTCTTCAGCGGGAAGGTCAGGCAGGTGACCAAGCCGAAAGCACAAGCGAGTACGGGGACGAGGCGAGTGTAGCGGCGCATGTGGCGCGAGGGTGACCCGCGCAACTTCCGCAGGGCATCGATGGCCGCCATGAAGATGATCGGCATCAGAATCATGGAGTAGTGCCAACTCGTACCCCAATAGACATTGTCCGGAGACACGAAACGCCAGAGCAAGGTCGGAACCGCGACGAGACCAAGCGGGGAAAACACGCAACTTCCGATACTCAAGGCGACCAACAGCACCAACGTGTTGACTTTGGCCGCCGGGGTGAACAACCCGAGCAGCAAGCCGGGCAGATTGCCGACAGCCGTGCCAACACTGGTCGGCGCGGAGATGTCATGACCATCACCGGCCAGGCGGCCCCAGTAGTCCCACACCCCATGGCCGTTGAATGCTGGGATCACCACGAACAAGATCACCATGGTGCCCACGATGCCGACAACGATGGTCGCGATTCCGGTCACGACCTGCCGGCCGGCGTCTTCTGACTGATGGGACCAGTGCCGGATGCCACGGGCGAGCATGAGGACGCCCAGGGCAATGACACTCAGGCCGAGATCCTCCTTCACGCCGAGCAGCAGCACTGCCAAAATCGCAGTCAGCACCCAGCGGTGGCTAAGGTAGGCCCACATACTGAAGGCCAGGAGAGGTACGGCTAGTGCGTACTCGTGGAACTGCACGTCAATCCCCGACTGGAAGCCCCAACTGATGCCGTAGGCGATACCCAAGAACAGGGCTGGGGCCGCGCCGAGCAGCCGACGGGCGATCATCATCACGGCCGGGATCGAGATCGCGATCAACACACACTGGGCAACGAGCAGAGTCACCGGACCCGGAAAGAGCCGGTAGAAGGGGGCGAGTACGGCGAGCAGCGGCGAGAAATGATCCCCCAACTGATTGACCCCGGGACCCTTGATGTCAATGATCGGCACTCCGGTGTAGGCCCAGCCCTTGACCGCCTGTTCAAAAATCGCCAGATCCCAACTCGGTGCCGCCTGTCGGCGCCATCTCCCCAGTGACAAGGCCAGATAAGCACCAAAACAGCCAATGGTGACAACCCACATCGGCCACCAGCCCCAAGCCCGGTGGCCAGTGTCCTTCAGCCTCGATGGATCAGGAGCATTGTCCATGTCCATCAATGAACGTAGCCACTTCAATCGAGTTGGCGATCTCCCGGTCAGGGAGATCGGCGGTGGGGTTTGTTCACCCGACATACCTGCCACCTCTCTCGTCGAAAAAAACCATGTGATATCCCAGTTCAAGCAGCAGACGACTGTCACCCAGACACCAGCACCCCCGATTATTATGCCCATTATGACAAAACGAGGTTTGATGATCAAGGAAGAGACATTCTCTGATCATGCCAAACACGAGTCTGCTGAACCGCTGCTGAGTCAATGATTGGGACTTATGTCCCATGGCCTCTGACAATACTGTGTGCTAGTTTTCAGAAAGATATCATCGGTTCATGAATGGCCATGAGACAGAGGCTAGGGCATATGTATACCACCGAAGCGTCGCTGAAGAGCGTTGTACGGGTATTGTTGGTGTCGATTGTGGCGGTGGCGACGGTGGCTGTGATGGGGCCTGTGTCGGCGGTGGTGGCGGCCGCGGCCGGAGGTGTCGTACTTGTTCCTGCTGCTGGATCGTATGACGCGCCTGACAATGATGGGGTGATTTACGGAGACAGTACGTGGACCGACGTACGCATTGAAGCCGACATTTCGAATGAAGTGACCACCGGCAGCCACCTCAGTCCTGACGGGACCGAAGATTGGGGCAATGTTCAAATAAAATTCCGCGGCGACAACGAAACGTTTTACGCGTTGAACATTGGGCTGGGGGCGAATGCGACTTTTGTCATGGATTCGATGAACTGGACTGCGTTGGGGACGATACCCAGTGTTCCGGAGGCTCCGACCACATCCGGCCCGGTCCACTATCAGATCGACGCGGTCGGCAACACGATCACCGTGTCGGTGAACGGGACCCAGGTATGGACCTGGCAGGACGACTATTCCTCACCGGCTCGGGCGGTGTTGGCATCCGGCCCGGTCGGATGGTCGACGCTCGGGACGACTGCGACGATCAGTGGGTTCACAGTCACGTACTTGGATGATGTCACACCGTTGACATCCGCGACCATCAGCCCGATCAAGACCCCTGTGGCCGGGATCTATCCGCAAGGATTGTTCAAACAGCGTCAGGACACCTTCAACGAAACACTGGTGTGGTCTCCCCAGATCGACACGACGTTTGCGACGAATACGGTGTACACCGTGACCGACACCCTCGTACCGAATAGTCTGGTGAACACGTTTGCCGGTATCACAGCCGATCAGGTGCATGGGTTGCCGACCGAGGGCGTCACCTCCTCACAGGTCAACGTGGTCGGGGACACGTGTGTGGTCACGATCACGTTCGCCCCGACCGGGGACACTGCTGCCCAGTTTGACCCGGATACCACGGTTCCCTTGTTCAGCGATGATTTCAATGGCACCACACTGGACACGACCAAGTGGGAGTACTCCGGAGATCTGGCCCGCTATGACCGTAGTGGCTGGGATTCCAATCAGGTGTCTTTGGACGGACAAGGACATTTGGACATTGGGATCACCAAGGATCCGGCTGCTGCGACGAAGTATTTCCCGACTGGCGTTGATCCTGCGACTGGTGATCCCATCGACACGAACAACTTCATCGTCTCCGGTGCGATCGACACGCAAGGCTCATTTGAAAACTCGTACGGATATTACGAGGCCAGCATCAAATTCCCCCAGGTCAGTGGCACATGGGGAGCATTCTGGATGATGAACTACGACGACGTCATCCGTACTGACGACCAGGGCATCGACGGAACAGAGATCGACGTTGTCGAAACAATGAACAACTCTGTCAATGATGGGGCAGACTCAGCATTGGTCTGGAACGGGTACTACGACGATGAAAGATACATCGGCAAGGATTACACCACCAATGACTACCTCACCCCGATTTATGATGGACAGTTCCACACCTACGCGGTGGACTGGTCACCATCGGCCTACATCTTCTACATCGACGGCAAGGAAATGTGGCGTACGACCGGGTACGATGTCGCAGACCAGACCCATGGCGACTACCCCGGAATCACCCAAAATCCCGCCAACATGATCCTGTCCGTGGAAGGGGCGAAATTCCAGGGCGACCTCCCCGCTGGATTCACCACCACGGCCATGGTCGTCGACTACGTGAAGGTGTACGACCGGCCCGCCAACACTCCTGCTACTCCGGTCGATAAAACAACACTGCAATCCCTGATCACCTCAGTGACCACGTTGAACGCCACTGACTACACGCCAGACAGTTGGACCGCGATGCAAACACAGCTGACCACTGCGAACACCGTGAACGCAGACACCACAGCACAACAATCCGCCGTGGACTCAGCCGCCGGCGCCCTTCAAACAGCCATCAACAATCTGGTACGCGCATCGACGCCAACACCGACGCCGACACCAACACCAACACCGACACCCACACCCACACCCACACCCACACCCACACCGGTACCAACTCCGACACCGAGTCCTACACCAACTCCGATACCAGCACCGACACCAACGCCAACCCTCGCCCCTATGCCGAGCCCAACACCGACTCCGACGCCCACACCAACCCCCACACTGACTCCAACATCAACTCGTACGCCAACTCCAGCACCAACGCCCACCCCTACACTGACACCAAAGCCGACTCCGGGTCCGAGCCCGAGTCAGTCGTTGTCCCCAGGTCCGACGCCGACACCGACGTCGACCGCAACGGCTCCACCGACATCCTCAGCCGTACCAACAGCGACGACACCACCACGTACTCCAGGACGGACTGCCGTGTCAGTGAGCGTTGAGACCGGGAAAACCGGTCGTGACTTCACTTTCGTGGGCTCAGGGTTCGCCCCGGGGGAAAAAGTCTCGGCTCAGATTCACTCGACACCAGTTGACTTGACCCCTCAATTAGCCGACCCTTCAGGCCACGTGACATTCACCTGGACTGCTCCAGCTAACTTCGCCGCCGGGACCCACACGATCATCCTGACTGGCGCATCTGGCACGACATCGCAGACCTTCACCGTACTAGCTCTTCCTCAAAACGGTGGCACCACCAAGATCCCCTCCGGGGGAATCGTGACTACTCCCATGCCATGGCTAGGAATCGGGTTGATCCTGCTTGGACTCGCTGCCGCCGCGCTTCACCGGCGCCAACTCCGCCGGACACGGTAACTCAGCGAACCTGGGCCCCATTGCCTCGTTGAGCTCAGGTGTGACCACTGTCAAGCAATTTGGGTACGCGATCTCTCCAGTATCCAGGCATTCGTTTGTCGTGAACCACTGCCACAATCACCAACCGGTCGTTCTCAACGATATTGATGGAGGCGATCGAGAATCAACTGGACAAATGAGGACCAGGATCTCCAATTTGAGCCATCCATCGAAGTCAGATTGGGCATTGACTTCACAACAGACATCACCTAGAGTCAGTTCTGGTTAGTTATAACTATGTCAATTCAAATCAATTATGACATTGGCAGGGAAAGAAGGAACATGCCTTACTCTGATCCGTTGCAACTGCGCGACCACAACAACGATTGGTTAGATTACTATTGGAGACGTCGGGCTGGCGAGGTCCTGGAGCTCATCACCCCCGAAGTCATCGCCGAACATGAAAGCAATCCCGAGCAACTCAAGGGACGCCATTCGAACGCTTTGCATGAGGTGCTGAACTTCATGCGCTACAAACCCACGATTGGCAAGGAGTACGCCTATGCCATCGAGCCGTACCAGAAATATCGGATCGGACGCGTGGTCGCCCGGGGCCAACAGGCCGAGTGGGTCGACGACACGATCTACTCCAGTGAGAAAGCCGCAGTCCACGCCATCTTCATGATCCGCCTTGAGATCATGCGCAAGGTTGCTCGTGGGGAAGGAGCCTGGGCATGAGCGTGTTGAATATTCGGGGATACACCGACCAAATGAGCGTGGCCGCAGGCGAAAAGGTCACAGTGCATGTCTCAACCGACACTCCCGGTACGTACACCAGTCAGCTAATTCGCCTGTTCAACGGCGACCTCCATCCCGATGGCCCCGGCCCTCGAGAGGTGCCAGTCGACTGTGACGCCAACGGTGAGTACCCAGCTCGCTGGCAGCGTACCCAGATTGGCGGGCACATCATCGTCGACGACAAGGCTGGCGCGCTCGTTGGCACGGGTAGTTTCACAGTTCACGCCTTTGTCAGCTCAATGTTGCCAACCCGTGATTTGCCTCAGGGTTTGGTGAGCCGCTGGAACGAGGCAACGAAGGCCGGCTGGATGCTGTCGGTGGATCCGACGGGTAAAGCAACGTTCACGGTTGGTGATGGTAGCGGACGCATCGCCGCCGCAGTCAGCGACAGGACGCTGTTCCCAGATGTTTTCTACGCGTTAACAGCATGCTATGACGCGACTGCCGGGACCGTGACATTGTTCCAGACGTCGGTGGTGAACAGTTGCAACTCTCGATTCGGCAAGGTTTTCCCACTCGACTCCACCACGACGGTCAGTTCCCCTGCACCCTTCGAACCTTCAGACTCTGGTACTCCGGTGGTCATCGCCGGCGTGGCAGAGAACTCCCCGGATGCGACAGGACGTACCTGGGTGACACACGTGTTCAACGGCAAGATTGACTCACCGACTGTCTTCGCGGGCGTCGTCGACCAGGCTGACGCTGACCAACTCGCGTCAGGCACGACGCCGGCTGGCCTCACACCCGTGGCGCAGTGGAGTTTTTCCGCCGGTTACGCCAAGACCGGGATTGCCGACGACATCATCCACGACATCTCCGGTCACGGGTTGAACGGCCATACCGTGAATACCCCCGACCGAGGCATGACCGGCTGGAATTGGAATGGCATCGAAGATGTGTACAAGTACGCCCCCGAGGAATACGGTGCGATCTGGTTCCACGAGGACTCCATCGACGACTCCCGCTGGGATGCGGACTTCGAAGCGACCATTCCGGCCGAACTCGCCAGCGGGTGTTATGCCTTCAAAATCACACAAGGGCAGGATGTCGACTGGGTGCCATTCTTCGTACGTGCGCCGCGTGACCACCCAACATCCAAGATCGCTCTCCTCATCCCCACGATGAGCTACCTGGCGTACGCAAACACCCAAGTCATGCAGTCAGCCCAATCCGGTCAACCGGTCATGGGTCACTTCGGGACTCTGGAAGCAGTAGACCTGGAGATTCATGAACACACCACACTGGAACCGCGTGACATGGAGCTTCATGAGGGCTCGTTCTACGGTTTGAGCACCTATGACTATCACCTGGACGGACGCGGTTGCCAGTATTCATCCTGGCGTCGACCGATCATGAACATGCGTCCCCGCTACACTCACGAGTTCGGTGCCGTGTGGCAGTTCCCAGCCGACCTGCAGCTCGTGGGATGGCTTGACGAGATGGGTTTCGAGGTCGACATCATCACCGACCATGACCTCATCAAGGAAGGCGTCGATCTGATGCGCAGATACAACGTCGTCATGACCGGCTCGCATCCCGAGTATTACACCCGAGGGATGTGCGAGGCATGGGAGGACTATCTTGCTGGTGGCGGTCGTGGGATGTACATGGGCGGCAACGGCTGGTATTGGATCGTTGCCGAGCACCCACAGCGACCCTGGCTTATCGAAGTACGCAAGGGTGAGCAGGGCGACCAGGCCTGGCGGGCCCGCCCAGGAGAATTGTGGATGGGTCACAATGGAGAGCGCTCCGGACTGTGGCGCATGCGCGGTCGTTCCTCAGCCAAAACATGGGGTACGGTCTACACCTCACACTGCCTCGATGTTGGCTTCGGCTATTCTCAACTCCCCGATGCACGTGACCCCAAGCTCGCGTGGATGTTCGACAATATCGGCCCTGACGAAGTGATCGGTGACTTTGGCCTGGTCAACAGGGGTGCGGCTGGTTTGGAGGTGGATCGTTACGATCAGATGGCTGGTACCCCACCGAACGCCTATCTGGTGGCCAGCGCGTACTCCACGTCCAAGAACTGGGTGCTGGTTCCCGAGGACCAGTATTTCGCCCATTCTGGGATGAACGCTCCCGAGCACCCCCAGGTCCACGCGGACATTGTCTACTTCTCCACCGCCAATGGTGGGGCTCAGTGGACGACCGCGTCGATGTCGTGGTGCGGCTCGCTGCTGTCGAATCAGTGTCAGAACAACGTGTCACAGATCACTGCGAACGTCCTGCGCCACTTTGCCCAAGACGGCCCACTACCCGAAATCTGAGACCCGGTTTCGACATGGCTCAACCTCGGTGACCACTCAGGCTCACCGAGGAACCTGCTGAAATATCATGTCCCGGCTGCGGCGCACCGGACGAGCGACATTCGAACCCCACATCTTGCGACGTACGTCCAGTACGTGTACAAGATGCGGTGTGGCGAATCTTCACCCGTCCAGCACGTCCTCGCTCGGAACAGCGTATTTCAGCACAGTCCCAGGTTGACCACGATGCGCTCATTTGTGTGATACACGCGGTTCATTCGCGCGTGGGCGGGAGTATGACTGGAGCATGAAGACCGCCACATTGAGCATCAGGGTCGATCCGGAAGTCAAAGCCGCGGCCGAGCGCACCTTCGCGCCACTAGGGTTGAGTATCGCTGAGGCCGTTATCATCTTCTTGCATAAGCCCGAATGCACCGATCGCAGGCGTCGCGAGCGACACTGTGGGGGTGCGATGGATCGGCGGGTGGCGTGAGGGCAGACTGGACGTGAAGTTGAGCGCCGACCGACGAGCCAGCGTGCCTCCACAGAGTCGCGCAACAGCCATGGATCGGTGCACTCGGGATAAGGCCAACCTGGAGGGTGGCCTGCCGTTTACGGTCACCCAGCCGCGTTTCAACCCGACCACCGAGGCGGCGGTACGCGAAAGCGACGACATTCTCGCCGGACGGATAGACGCGAAACGCGTCCAGTCTGCCCCAAAGCAAGCAACAGAGCAGGTCAGGTCACTGCTCGAAGCGCGCCGAACAGGCGGGCGACAACCTCACGGTCATATCGGCAGCCGCCGCGCCAGTCAGCGGCATAGAACCAATCGTGGCGCCCACCCATATCTTTCGTGTCTGGATCGTGGGGAAGAACGCCGACGCAAGCGAGTGCTTCGATCAGAGCAGATCGTTCGGCGGCATTCGACCTGATTACGTCTTTGAGCCGGTCCCGCAGTCTTCCTGGATAGTCGTCGGGCTGGCCGGTTGCGACCACGTTGAGGATGGCCGCCAAGATAGCAGCATCCTCATCAGTGGGTTGGGGTGGGTCGTCGGACATGAACAGACTCAGGTCGAGCCAGATGTAGTCCAGCCAGCCGAGCCGGACCCCGCCCCACTTGATCCTTTCGAAGTTAAGCACATTCAAATCGACGTTGACGAAGTCCTTCTTCGAGGCATACCCGATGGCATCTCGGCAGACGATGCAAGAGTGGACGGTGCCGACAACTTTGCCGTCCTCATAGAACTGGCCGCTTTCGTAAGGGGTGAACGAGTGGATTGGCAGTCGCCCCGCCGATACCCAGGAAGCCAGCGCGGAGCGCCAATCCAACCGCCTCGTCGACAAGCTCGCCACGAACGCATCCGTCACCATGCACTGCGCAATCTCGGCGTGCAGCCGGTTGATCTGAGCGACCAGCTCATCGTGGGTTGTGGTGATCAGGTCGAACATGACGCCCTTCGACTTGGCGTACGCGAAGTCGGCGGCAGGGATTGCCCTGGCGTCACGGTCAGTCCACTGGCCGCTCTGCCAGTAGGTGTTCAGCAGGATCGCCTTGGCACGCTGGTCCATGCATTTCCTTTCTGGCCGCAATCAACATGCGGCTCCACGATCACCAGGAAAGTCTATCGGCAGCAAGTCGGACGTCGGCGGCTGTGTGGTCGAACCCCAACAGGCAGTGCGTGTTGCCTTGTAGGAAGGCTGATAGCTCTTATCACAATCAATGTGATGCACGACCTCGCCTTCATAGTCCGCAACTCCTAGTGTGGCGCTCATATTGGCCAAAGTGTAACGCACAATGGCCTCGTTCTTCCCAGTTCACAGCACAATGCTGATTGTCGCTGTCAGGTGGTTTGGATCGCGCAGCTCTGAATCAACGACACCAACGTACGCAGCTAACTGGCCGAGGTGCCTCGGAGTAAAGTCACCAACCTTCAACTCCACCACCACATAACGAGACTGCGGAATGTGGTTCAGCAACAAATCCGGAACCAGCTCGTCCGTACGACCCTTTCTGTCGGTCATCGCGAACCGGACCTGCCCCCCGACGAAGGCCATGCCGCGCCCGAACTCGGTCAAGGTGTCTTGCAGGCGATCCATCCTGCCGGACAGGTTTCGTCGCTGTTTCGACATCGACCTGAGTGGGTGGCGTGCGCGGTGTGTGGCATGTTCTAGGAGCGTGCTGAAATACGCTGTCCCGAGCGAGGACGTGCTGGGCGGGTGAAGATTCGCCACCCCGCATCTTGTACACGTACTGGACGTACATCGCAAGATGTGGGGTTCGAATGTCGCTCGTCCGGTGCGCCGCAGCCGGGACATGGTAGTTCAGCACGCTCCTAGGGTGCGGGGCGCCAGCACAAGACAAGTAGCGTGGCCAGCAGGAGTGCCGCGCCAACAGCGTGACCGGTGATCATCCACACAGGCAGTGGCACGACGATAGCAGTCACGATCAGTGCGGCTGCCAGAATGATCGCGATGATGCGCAGCCGAACATCAGATCGCAGCTTGCCCCGCAGCAGGTTGACGGTGAATACGAGCGTCAAGATCGACACCACGGCGAGGATGGCTGCGTGGACGCTGGCCTCCTGGCCAATAGCGCTCGAACCGGACGCTGCCATGGCGATGGCGGCCACGGCGGTCGCCCACGTCAAGACGAGATAGAAACCCACCAGCCACCCGACCAGTCTGGATGTTGTGGTCACGGGTGTGGCGGCCTGTCCGGTCGGAGGCGATGGCGTGCCGAGCGAGGTGTCCTGGTTTGTTGTCATGGGTGTGCTCTTTCAGTTGCGGATTAGCGGTGGATGGTGGTCGTGTTCAAGCTGCGGTGGCCCGAATGAACAACACGATGATCTCCGCAATACGGTGTTCGACATCGGAGGGGTCGCCCAGGCGGAACGAGAAACCGTCGACGACAGCCCGAATCGCCTCGGCCACGATCTGCGCGTCGAACACGCCGAACTCGCCGCAGTCCTGCCCTGCTTGCAGGATCGCGCGGACTTCGGCGACGCCGTCGGGCAAGGCGTATTCGCCCAGCCGGTTCTCCAAGATACGGTGGAGGGCGTTGACGTGGGCGGCGTGCGCGGCAATGAAGCGGAGATTGGCGTCCAGATACGTACGCAATTGCTCCCCGGGGCTGGCCTGCGTGTCGATGTGGGCCGTCATCGACGCGTCGCCTTGTGCGTACAAGGACCGCACGACTTCCTGATGGATCGCCTCCTTCGTGGCGAAGTGGTACAGCACGGTCGACTTGCTGGTATGAGCCGCCTGGGCGATCCGCTCCACCGACGCCGCCGCGAACCCTTCCGCGTCCAAGACGGCGACAGCCGCGTCGATGATGTCGCCTCGGCGGGCCTGCTGCGTACGGGTCAATGTCTGACCGGCTCCTGTTTCTGACTCCATACTCTAATAATAGACCATGTGGTCAATATATAAACCAGTGGGTCAGTTGGCCTGCCTCGCGGTGAGCAGGAGCGTTCCCGCTGTCCCCCGCGCGCACCTTGCCAGATGTGAGACATGACAACCAGGCATACCGGGCACCGTTGACAAGACACGCGGCCCCGACGCATTCGCAGCGCGCCAATGGTGGCACGCAGATCGGAGACCGCCGAAAGCCCGCGACGCCACAGCATCGCCAACATGCTGCTCTTCCACCGGCTCGGCGACCTGGACAATGTCGGCGACCAAGGCTCTGCCATGCGCACCCTGGCGTCCTCCCTGTTAGTGAACGCTGAGACCAGGATCATCTACCGCCAAGAATCCGACCAGACCACCCTCACCGGCGACGCTCTCGGCCTGACCGGTACGGAGATGAAGCTGCTGCCCACACTGTCGACCGGGCAGGGCCTGTGGCACATTTGCAACAGAAGCTTCGTGGTCC
>WRFP01000062.1 GCA_009778725.1 Propionibacteriaceae bacterium | reverse complement strand
CAATACTGCCACGACCTGGCCCCGGTCGAGTACGAAAACCTCTACTATGCTTTACACAACGACACTGAGATTCCCACCCCAGTGCCACAATAGAAACCCTCCGGACACACCGGGGGGATTCAAGCAGCTAGTTCAGACCCTTGACGATATGTTCAGGGATGGCAATCGTCCGGTTGCACACGACATCGATTTTGAACTGTTGTTGGCCAATCCGATCCAGATGGTCACATGGCGATTCTTGAAGAGTCCCGTCACGAGGCTGGCCAACTGCCCGACGCTACGTTTTTCTCGATGAGGTCCAAGAGGTCAACGCCTGGGAGAGGCAGTGGTCAACTCGCTCATCGCGCGTGGTCAGACGGACATCTATCTGACTGGGTCCAATGGAAACCTACTGTCATCGGAATTCGCCCCGCTCCTGGCAATCAGGGATTCCTATCCGAAGTACGTTTGTCCCTTGATGATTTGGCCGGAGGTACGGTAAACGGCATCATGCATGTCAATTTGCGAGACTTCCGGTTGGAGCGGTAGGTGATCACAGTGGATGATTGTGCGCAGATCAGGTCTTGGGCGTGGAGTGAGTAGTTGTCGGGACGGGCGATCGTGGAGCGGTTGGGTGTGTCTCGGAACCGATCCATCGGTGCATCCGGGATGGGGGGATCAACTGAAGAACGGTGACGGGGTACGCCTGGCTGCTGGGAAACTGTTGTGCTCTGGGTCGGGCTCGGCGAGGAAGTGTACGGCTATGCGTACTGTGGTCTCGATCATGGTCGGCGTGATGTCGATGGCTTCGTCGTCGTTGTCGGCTGGGGTGGTGGGTGCTGGTGTGGCGGGTTCCGGCACGATGGCGGTCGTGGTGGCGAACAGGGCGGGGTCGGACACGGTTTGGATGGCGGTGATCGTCAGTCCGGCTGCGACGGCGAGAGTCTCGGCCTGGCGACGGGCATTGCTCATGGCTTCCACGCACAGCGCGATGTTGAGTTCCTTCTTGGTCGCCTTCGACAGTACCCAGTTGATGGATTCGACCTGTGTCGTGTCCGATGAAAGGGCAAAGATCCAATGGCTCATCACTTGGAAGTCGCTGAAGACAACAGCCACGTTCACAGATTCTGAGTACGCTGTACCGATGTCGTCGGTCCACGTTTTCTGCGACAATTGTTCTTTGGTGGGTGCGTAGAGTCCTTGCGGGTGGTCGGCCATCAGTTTCTTGACCTCGTTGATGATCGACTCCACCGCAGCCATCACCGACTCGTGGGTCGAATCCCAATCGCGGCCCCATTTGCTCACCTTCAGGCGTACCTCGGCGCGATCAGAGGTTCGGATGTCCCGGGCAGTCCCGTAGACCTTAATATCGGTGACTGACATGCGCTAATTGTAGCTCATCAATGCAACCGGACTGGTCGAGTTTCTTACACTGTCCGGCGTACGACGAGGATGGCGTTTCCCCTGGTTGTCGGGGTGAGAATTACAACGGTGGAATTCTTGCCTTTCAAGTGCAAAGACCGTCGCAAAACCGCTGGATCGATGTTCAGTCCCCGGGTCTTGATCTCCAGGCTACCGATCTCGTTCTTGCGTACCCAGGCCCGCAAAGCCTTCTCGGAAAACCCGAATTTTTCCACCACCTCAAACCCCGTGGCGAACTGCGTCGGCACCCACTCGTCCCCAGTCAGGTACGCGATGGACTCGGCCACCGGATGAGTCCGCGTCATACGCGCCAACCGCCCAACCGCCTCAGCCCTGATCACAGCCGGATCGGGTTCGTAGATGAAGGCCCCCACCCGGTCGGGCGCGGGGGCAGGTTCGCCAGCCGCCAGATAGGACTCCCCGTACTGATCGAGCGAGGGTACGGCGAATGTCGCGGTGGGCAGTGACGCTACGGCGGAACGAGACTGGATCGGTGGATTCGGGCTCAGAACAACTGCTTGACGAGTCCCGCATGAGGCCGGACTCGACCACACGGTTGTCTCGACCATGTCCCCCCGGTGCGAAACCCATGTGACGTCAGCATCCTCGGGCAGCAGCCGACGGGGGAATCCGGGGGCCAGCTTGACTACGACCACCCCCTGGGACCGGGTAATGACGCTGAACACGAACTCCCAGGACGGACTGAGGTCTGCCACATCCCAGGACCGTCCCCGTACTGTCCGACGGGACGGATCAAGAAAGATCGCTGTGGATGGGTCGGCCAGCCAGTCGGTCAGGTCCAAGTCTTCGATCCTCGCAGTCAGGATGTGGGGTGACACGTGGTCGTGGTCGCTGCCCTCGGGCTCAGGCGTGCCAGGCCCGCTGTCTGGACACTGTACGGGAATGTCACGTGTCCCAGCGCGGATGTTGGCCTCGGCCATGATCGCAGTCGCCGGGTCTGCCTCGATTCCACTGACCGCCAACCCGGCCTGATGGGCGGCCAGAGCGTCGATGCCCAGCCCGCACCCGGCGTCGATAACCTGCCGGACACCGCTGGCGACCAGCTGACGCGCCCGCCACCGGGCCACATCCCAGCGGGTCGCCTGCTCCAGACCCTCACGCGTGAAAAAAAGCCCTCCCGCCAAGTCGCCAAGCTTGCCCCGCCCCTTCCGCCGCAGGGTTTCAAGGTTCAGTACGGCCGCAGCCCGCTCGGCCGTCAAGTGTCGACGTACCACCTCTCCGGCGTGGACAGACGAGGGATCCTCAATGCTCTGAGCCAGTTCGATCCCCGCCACCGCATCCTGAGACACCAGCCACCGGGCCACACCAACATCCATGAGACAACTCTGTCACACCTGGGGCCGTGAACCTGAGGCCTCGCATGGTCGTAGGAAAACCTTCACACCAAAGACCGTTGTGCAGAGGAAAATCTCCGCGTTGGGACAGTGCCTTCCTCGCGACTCTTGGGCTGATGATGAATGCCCGTGAGTTGTGTCGAGTTCACCTTGGATGCGGTGTTCCGTGCCAGAATTTCCAGATTGTGGCAGCATGAACTCATGGAAATCCGTATGAATGCCTCGCGGTTCGAGGCAGTTGACAATGATCAGGTCGTCGGGTGGTTGGACTTCGAACCCGAGGGGGACTCGACGGCCATGACGCACACTATCGTTCCGGAGCAGTTCGGGGGTCGGGGGATCGGCGGGCTGCTGGTCATCCATGCTCTGAAGTACGCCCGCGACAATGGATGGACCGTACTGCCGTACTGTTCCTTCATCCAGTCGTACATCGCCTCACACCGGGAATACGTGGCATTGGTTCCTGCCGACAGGCGTGCACAGTTCTCGCTCCCTGTCGACTGATTAGGCACTTTCCGCGTACTGTCAAAAACTGAACCACCGCGAGACCTGACCTGTTCTGCCCTAGCCCGGGGGCACCGATTGCTGGCGCAGTAGCCATGAATCGGTGAATTCGGGATTACGATGTACCCATGCCAAAGCAGCTCTACATGGAAGATATTGAGGTCGGGGACCGGTGGTATTCCGGGCAGGAGGCCGAGATCACGGCCGAGGACATCATCGCTTTTGCCCATCAGTACGATCCGCAGCCGGGGCATGTCAGTCACGAAACGGCCCTGGACACGCCCTTCGAGGGGCTGGCGGCATCCGGCTGGCAAACGGCCGCTGTCACGATGAGGCTGATGGTCGAGTTGGCGTTCTACGCGGTGATGGGGCTCAGCATCAACATGTCGTGGCCCACCCCGACCCGGCCAGGCGACCGTCTACACGTCGACGCTCACGTCATCAGTAAAAGGCAGTCGCGCAGCAAGCCCGATCGCGGGATCGTCGAAGTGGAACTCGATTCGCTGAACCAGGACGGCGAAGTACGCATGCACGCACAAACCTCAATTCTTGTTTTCTATCGCAATCCCACCACCACCGCAGTGACCGCCTGAAGGGTGGCGCGACAACGATGCCCGTCCTCTGGTTGTCGGCTGGTGGACGGGCAGGCCGTGGGTAGCATGGAGCCCATGCTCGGATACTTCGGACCACAAGGTACGTTTGCCCATCAGGCTCTGCTCAGCCTCAAGATCGACGATGAGGCGCAGCCGTTTGCTTCGGTAGGAGCGACCCTCGACGCGGTCAGGAGCGGAGCAGTACGGGCGGGCCTGGTACCCATCGAAAACTCCGTGGAGGGCGGGGTCTCGGCCACCATCGACAACCTCTCGCAAGGCGAGCGCCTCCAGATCAGGGCCGAAGTCCAGCTCTACGTCAACTTCGGTTTATATGTGCGCCCAGGCACCGAATTGGCCGATGTCCGCCGCATCATCACCCACTCCCATGCCGCAGCCCAGGTCCGCGGATGGATCACAGACAATCTTCCTTTGGCCACAGTGACCGAACGGGGCTCCACCGCCGGAGCCGCCGCTGAGGTCGCCCGCCCCGACTCTGAATTCGACGGCGCAGTCTGCGCTCCCGTGGCCGGAGACTTGTACGGACTCCAGTCCGCCGCCAATGACATCGCCGACAACCCCGACGCCATGACCCGGTTCGTCCTGGTGTCGCTTCCTTTCTCCCCAGGCGAACCCACCGGACACGACAAGACCAGTGTGGTCGTCCACCTACGCTCCGACCACCCCGGCACCCTGATGGAAATGCTCCAACAGTTCGCCTTACGCGGCGTCAACCTCTGCCGCATCGAATCCCGCCCCGAAAAAGACAAAATGGGCAACTACAACTTCTCCATCGATGCCATCGGCCACATCCGCGAACGCCGCATGCAGGAAGCCCTGACCGGTCTCCACCGCACAAGCCGCGAAGTGACCTTCCTCGGCTCCTACCCCCGGGCCGACGGAGTCTGCCAAACCATCGACCCCGACACCCAAGACCCCGCCTTCACCGAAGCCAACGCCTGGCTGGCCACCATTTTGGGGTGAAGGAACTGCCACATACATGGGTGTCCTTCGCGTTTTAGTTCCCATGCGTGTTCGTAAGCTCGGCAAGGTCTTTTAGGCAGGGGAGCGAGTCGACAAAAGAGATTTCTAATTCGTCTCTAAACCTTGTAGTAATGAAGTCTTTCCGGCCTGCATTGACGTGGGTAGCCGAAGGATCGCCGTCGCAGTTGCGTTCTTCTCCGCATGGTTCGTCTTTTCCATGCCGAGAACTAGCTCTCTGCATGTGCTCACCTGTGGTCTCGTCCCTGTTGTGTTCATCAACTCACATCTCAATTTGAGTTCTCCCGACCTGCTTGTTCCCTGCTAGGGCCCATGGATGGTCCCACACCCCCAACATCAGGCTGAACAGTCAGTGATGTGATCACAGGAAGATTGACGTGTATAAAAGATAGTACTAATATATAATTATATGAATTTAGATTATCTTGTCATAGATAATAAGGATAAATAACTAATAGCAATGCAGACATTTGCTTGAAGGTCGTAACAGGAGGTAACTCGCAGTGACAATTAAGGCAGGAGAAGGCATTGACATTATCCTTGGTCCGAGTGAGGGAAGGTTCTTCTCCAACGGGTTCCGCAAAGTCGAACACGAGTTCACCCCAACGCACGTGGCGTTTGAAAACGGCCTGCCACGCGTCACATTCGCCGTACGAATGACGTATCCTTCCGACTGGTCAATCAAGCCTGGAAAAGAATTGAATCCCCATCTGTCAACGGTGGACGCCTTCGTGATCTCGGTCCAATTGGCCGAATTGCTTCTCATCTGTCACCATGTTGACCTTAAGCGAACGTGGATTGCTCAGGCCATATTCACAGTGGGCAGTGAGCCCCAGCCTGTGGACAGGCCCATCGAGTCACAGGCATACCTTGTTGCCCCGCCCTCTGAAACTCCGGCCGGAGTTGGATGGACAGTCTCCTGCGCGGTTGGGTCCATCCGGGTTCAAATGCGGCTTGTGAGCGCGACACTTCCAGCCAAGACCGTTCGGACCGGTGATTTTGTTGTTGACGATGAGCTTGGTGACGGGGAGACTCGCTTTTACGCCCACGGGTATCGGACTCGCACTCATCATATTGACAATATTACATTTGGTGATGATACGTCGATGACAGCACGAGTGTCAGTTACAGGTGGAGGGTCGAGCATGATTGGCCTCGAATCTGGATTCGGCCCCACAGTGTCGATGTTGGATTGCATACTCGCACAGGCTCAAATGAGCCAAGTATTATTGTTTTCCCTCGATGGATTGACTCGCGATCAGGCCAACACGATGTGGATGCGTCGGATTGACTTGGAGGCGTCTACGCCATTTCGTCCCAATCTTGGTCCGTTCTGGGCCCAAGTTCACATTGCAGCTACTCAGATCCTTAACCTCCATGGGCACCCGTGGATGACAGCGACTTTTGAAGGATCCTTTGCCGGAATCTCTTCGTCATACAAAGTTGCATGCCAACTGCCTGAAAACTGAAAGGAACTGTGAATGCGAATTGCAATTTCAGGAACCTACTCGACTGGCAAGACGTTAACCAGCTTGATCTTGTCTCACGCGACCGGAATTCCGCGAACTCATGCGAAGACAATGCGGCAAATCCTGCCGACTACTTTTCCCGGCAAGCGTCTGGAGGACTGTCAAGGGTTGGAGTTGCTTCAACTTGGAATCATTAGGTACACCGAAAGACATACCCATGAAAGTCGTCTAACGGACGGCTTCATCTCAGACGGTTCATCTCTACATGAATGGGTGTATGGCAAGATTCGTGTGCATATGGGGATTCATCCCAAGGCCTCATCGTTATTCCGTGATGACTTAACAGGTGAAGATGCCTATCTTGAACAGGTGATCGACGCATTGGGGGCAGTTGTCCAGCGCCATGCTCGGTCAGGTTACGACCTCTTTCTACACTTGCCCATTGAGTTTCCTTTGGTTGCAGATGGTCATAGACCCGTGTCAGAACGGTTCAGGGAACTGTCAGATCAATTGCTCATGAGGACGTTGGCTGACACGAATATACCAACTCAAATTGTTGGTGGCGGCGTTGAAGAACGTGTAGAGAAAGTGCTCGGAATACTCGGTGTGGCACCGGTCATTTCGATTGATGATGCAATCAGGATGGCGAGAACAGAACTTGACCTGATCAACTCTGAACCGAGTGAAACTAATCAGTGAAAGGATGATTCATGAATGATATGAACATGACCATGTCAAGTCTGTTCACGCCATTCTCGTGTGGTTCGATGGAATTACAGAATCGGTTTGTGATGGCCCCCATGACAAGATCCATGTCGCCAGAGGGAATCCCATCACCTAAGACTGGCGAGTATTACAGACGTCGTGCTGATGGTGGAGTGGGCCTGATCATCACTGAGGCAATAGCAGTCGATGAACCATCGGCTACAGCGTCGCATTTAGTGCCCCGGTACGGAGTGGATGGCGCAGGCGAAGCCTGGCGGAAAGTAGTCGACGAAGTGCACGCTAGCGGCACTGCGATCGTTTCACAGATCTGGCATGTGGGAATGGATCGTGACCAAGCACTGTCCCCTGCTCCAAGATCCCGGAACCTTAGCCCTTCTGGCGTCTGGCCCGGACGCGACTCCAGTGAACCCATGACGTTCGCTGAAATTGACCAGGTCATAGGCGCGTTTGCCAGAGCGGCTCAGGAAAGTGAGAAACTCGGTTTCGATGGGATTGAACTCCACGCTGCGCATGGTTACCTTGTGGACCAGTTTCTTTGGAAAGTGACCAACCTCCGCCAGGATCGCTTCGGTGGGGATGTTGCAAGTAGGTCTCAGTTTGCTGCCGATATCATCGCCGCATGTCGAGAGTCAGTCAGCGATTCTTTCCCGATATTCGTAAGAATCTCCCAGTGGAAAACTGTTGATTTTACGGCAAGATTGTTCGACTCTCCGAGGGAAATCGACGAAGGTCTCGCGCCGCTGGTCGCTGCGGGAGCAAGCTTGATTCACTGCTCAACCAGGCGTTTTTGGGAACCCGAATTCGACAGTTCGGAACTGACATTCGCAGGGTGGGTGAGAAAGGTCACAGGATTACCGACAATGACAGTGGGCTCAGTCGGCCTTCAAGGCCCATCATTCCTTGATACTTTGGTCAAAGGAGAGGGGGCTGAAGTTGCGGACCTGTCCGCTTTGGAGATTCTTTTCGCTCAAGAGCAATTCGACTTGGTTGCTGTTGGGCGTGCTCTCATCTCGGATCCTGATTTGATTACAAAGGTTAGGTTGGGACGTTTGGACGAGCGCGTCAGATTCGACGTGAGCGACTTGGCCACTCTGAAATGATCTGGAAGGACAAATTTCTATGATGAGAACGACTGCCGTCGTGTTCGCTGCCTGCTTGGGGTACTCGATGGTCATACTGGACACGACGGTTCTCAACGTAGCGTTACCTGGTATCGCGACAGCGACTGGGGCGTCGAGCACTCAGCAGCAGTGGATCATTGACAGCTACGTACTGACGATGACTGCTCTTCTCATGGCAGGGGGCGGACTAATTGATCGATTTGGGGCCTCTCGGGTCTTCCGGAGCGGGATTGTGGTGTTCACAGTGGCGTCTGTGGCAGGAGCGGCCTGTACGACAGCGGTTCCATTAATCGCGGCGCGAGCGGTCCAAGGCGTGGGTGGAGCATTCCTGATTCCGGCAGCGTTGGCTGTTGTAGCCCAAGAGTTTCCCGACCAGGCGCAGCGGGGAAAAATCATCGCTGTCGTGGCAACAATCACAGCCAGTCCGCAAGCGTTTGGCCCAACATTGGGTGGGTTTCTCGTGGATACTCTTGGATGGCGGTCGGTCTTCCTCCTCAACCTGCCTATCGGAGTGTTGGCCATGATCTTCGCTCGTCGTATCCAACATTCCGTAGCCCGCTCGAGGCCATTGGACTATCCCGGCATCGTTTTGCTCATTGTGTCGTTGGGTGGGCTGACCTATGGGCTGATCCAGTTCACCCAGGGAGGCTGGCCCTTGTCTAACCTTCTTGCAGCCGTCGCGGTGGCTGGAGTGGCGGCTGTGGTGTTCGTGGTAATAGAAAAGCGGGTCCGTCAACCGTTGTTACCCAGTGAAGTGAGACGGTCCCCTACTGTCATGCTCTACGCACTTGCTGGACTGACGATTTTTATTGTCTTTTACGGAGCGTTGTTCGCAGCGAATCTGTATTTCCAGAAGGTCTTGGGGTTCGGGGCCTTCACTACCGGCCTTCTGTTGATTGCCGGTGGTTTCCCTGTCTTCGCTCTTCCCATTATCGTTTCCAAGGTCGGCCACAAACTGCATCCCTGGGCTCTCACTCTGGCTGGGGCTGTTGTCTGCACACTGGGCACATTGTTCGGAGTCTTTGCTACCACCGGGCATTCCACCGAGTGGGTGGTCGCATGCTTACTGGTCGTAGGTGTCGGCTTTGGTATCTTGACGGCTCCCCATTTAACCTTGGCCATGTCAGTGTCACCTCGTGGAGCCACAGGCGTCGTGTCAGCTTTGGCCAACTCTGGACGCCAATCTGGTTACCTGATCGGCGTGGCCCTTGTCGGGACTGCAGGGATCGACTTAGCCGGTTACCACAGGGCCATTATGGTCGCCGCAGCAGCCGGGCTGGTCACCCTGGTCGTCTTGATCATCGCCCGGCCTCGGGCCGTGGTCCCGGTCCAAACCTGAGGGAGCCGTCGACCGACGCGGGATCGTGTTGAGCGGTATAATCGCCTCCTGGATTGTTCAAGATTGAATTATCAGTGACCGAAGGAGGCTGGATGGTTGGATCCTTGGCCACACGGATGGAAAACGATCCGTTCTGGCAGATCAGACGCCTAATGCGCGAGGTTTTGGTGAGCATCAACGAGGAGTTGACGACATTTGCTGCTAGTTTTGGATTGACTCAAGCTCAAGCGATCGCATTGTGCGAGTTGGACCCTGCCATAACCATGCGCGACTTGTCTGACCTTCTTTGTACCCGCCCAACCAATATCACAACACTTATTGATAAACTTGAGAATCTGGGACTTGTTGAACGACGAGGTGACCCAGGCGACAGGCGAATCACACGCCTCTACCTGACTGAGGCTGGGAAAACCATGCGCGAAACATTGCTCACTAATCTCCCCTCCCCGTCGATACTCACTGCTTTGACCAATGAACAGCGAGATGAGTTACTGACACTCCTTAGAGTTGCGGTCTCGGTACAGGATTGATCATGGTAGAACTGCCTGGTTGACCACGGGGAAACCGTCGGGGATAGGCGGATTTTATACCGGTTATTTGCTCGTCCAATGGCTGGCACACGGCGTGTGTGGTGGGGGCCAACAGCGGGTAGAGTCGGTACTGACAGTGTTTGTCGGTGGACGGAAAGGAAACAGCAATGCGGATGTTAATCATGGGTCCTCCAGGTTCTGGCAAAGGAACACAAGGAAAGAAAGTGGCTGCCGATTTCGGGATTCCCGTTGTCTCCACGGGTGCCATTTTCAGGGCGAATGTCGCCAATCAAACAGAGTTGGGGCAGGTTGTGAGCAAGATCATGGAAGCCGGGGAATTGGTCCCGGATTCGGTGACCGTTCAGCTTGTGGCCGATCGTTTGGCGCAGCCCGACACTGCGCCGGGATTTTTGTTGGACGGGTTTCCCCGTACGGTGGCTCAGGCGGAGTCGCTGGACCAGATTCTCGACACGTTGGATGTCAGTCTCGACGCCGTCGTCAGGCTGATCGTCGACTCGGAAGTCCTGGTCCAGCGCATGTTGAAGAGGGCAGAGATCGAGGGGCGCGCGGACGACAACGAAGAGACGATCCGGCGTCGGTTCGAGGTCTATTTGGCAGAAACAAAACCACTATTGTCCCTCTATGAGGAGCAGGGGATTCTCGTCGAAGTTGACGGCATGGGCACAGTCGAGGAGGTGCACGACCGGATTCTGGCGGCGTTGAAGAAGTGAAGAGAAAGTGGCGCGGCGGGGCCGAGATCCTCTCCGACGATGAACTAAAAAGCATGCGGAAGGCCGGTCTCGTCGTGGCCCGGGCTCTGGCGGAGATGACACAAGCCGTACGCCCGGGAATGACCACCCGGGAAGTCGATGCCATCGCCGTCGATGTCCTGGCCCGCGAGCACGCCACCTCGAACTTTTTCAAGTACGAACCTGGGTACGGCATTCCACCATATCCCGCTGTCAGTTGCCTCTCCGTCAACAACGAAGTCGTCCACGGGATTCCCTCGGATCGCGTACTGCTCGAAGGAGATCTGTTGTCGATCGATTTCGGGGCCATCGTCGACGGCTATCACGGTGACGCTGCCCGCTCGGTCGGTGTCGGGACCCTCGAACCGGTTGTGGCACGGCTGAACACCGTGACCCGTGAATCCTTGTGGGCCGGGATCGGCGCCGCCCGGCTGGGGGGCACGATCGGGGACATCTCGTCGGCCATCGAACGCTGGGTCAGACGCAGCGGAAAGTATGGGGTGGTGCGCGACTACACCGGTCATGGGATCGGTCACAGCATGCACCAGCTTCCCGACATTCCCAATTATGGTCTGCCCAAGCGAGGTCCTCGCGTCGACCTGGGCATGTGCCTGGCCATCGAACCGATGGTGACCCTGGGCGGGTACGCCACCGAGACCCTGGACAACCAGTGGACGGTCGTCACTTCCGACGGTTCGGTGGGCGCCCACTGGGAGAACACGATCACGGTCACCCGCCACGGCCTGTGGGTTCTGACAGAACTCGACGGCGGTGAGGCAGAGCTGAATCGTCTCGGCCTTCCCTTCGGGCCGCTAGCCGATTGAGTTACCCGCGTCGTGGGATCCTGCCTGACTCGGGGTGGATGGCACGGTGATAAACTGAGCGCGGCAATCGAATAGTTTTTGCTATGAAATTAAAAAACCAGAACCAACAGAAAGGTTTCTAAATGTCGTTGATTGGAAAGGAAGTCGCTGACTTCTCCGTACAGGCATACCACAAGAACGATTTCATCACCGTGACCCAGGCTGACCTGCTCGGCAAGTGGTCTGTCTTCGTGTT
>WRFP01000061.1 GCA_009778725.1 Propionibacteriaceae bacterium | reverse complement strand
CGTCCTCGGCAGCTCCGGCCACGTCCTGTGGCGCCTCGGCGTCTGCATGGCAGTCTGCAACGTCATCGGCGCCGCCATCGGCTCCCGAATGGCCCTCAAACACGGCAACCGCTTCATCCGTACCGTCTTCCTCGTCGTCGTCGCCCTGATCGAAGTCAAACTCGTGTACGACACCATTCGGCTGTACGTGTGAGCATGAGACCGTTGCGGGTCACAGGGAGTGGACGCCCCAGATGAGGTGGACGTAGTCGCGCATGGAGCGGTCGGAGGTGAAGTAACCGCAGCGGGCTATGTTGAGGATGGCGGAGTGGGTCCAGGCCTCCTGGTCGGCGTACTTGCGATCGACTTCAGCTTGGGCGGCCATGTAGGAGTCGAAATCGGCCAGGGCCATGAAGCGGTCTTCGTAGAGCAGGTTGGAGACGATCGGCTCGAAGGAGGCGGGGTTGCCGCCGGAGAAGACGCCGGATGCGATCAGGTCGATGGCTGCCTTGAGGTCGGGGTCGGACTCGTAGAAGGCGGAGGGCTGGTAGCCGGTGACGAGCAACTCCTCGGCTTCGGGCTCGGTCATTCCGAACAGGAAAAAGTTTTCGTCGCCGACCAACTGGCGGATTTCCACGTTGGCTCCGTCGTCGGTTCCGATGGTCAGGGCGCCGTTTAAGGCAAATTTCATGTTGCCTGTTCCGGATGCTTCTTTGCCTGCCAGGGAGATCTGTTCGGACAGGTCGGCGGCCGGGATCAGGCGCTCGGCCAGAGTGACGTTATAGTTCGGCGGGAAGACCACGCGCATGATGTCGTTGACCCGCTTGTCGGCGTTGACTGTCGCGCCGACCGCGTTGATCAGGCGGATGATCTCCTTGGCCATGTGGTAGCCGGGGGCGGCCTTGGCGCCGAAAACGAAGACCCGGGCAGCCAGGACATCCTTGGACAGCCGTTCGTTGATGATCTTCTCGTACATGGACACGATGTGGAGCAGTTTCAGGGACTGGCGTTTGTACTCATGCAAGCGCTTGACCATGCAGTCGAGCATATGTCCTTGTGGAAGGATGATTCCGTCACGGCGGAGCAACGTGTCGGCCAGCAACTTCTTGTTGTCGTCCTTGATCTGGCGGAAGGCGGCGCGGAATTCCTCATCTTCGGCAAAGGGCTCCAACTCGCGCAACCGCTCCAGGTCGGTCAGCCAGCCGACACCGATCGTGTCGGTGATCAGATCAGACAGCGTGGGGTTGGCCAGGCGTACGAACCGGCGCGGGGTGATGCCGTTGGTCACGTTGGTGAACCGTTCGGGCCACATCTCGGCGAAGTCGGGAAGTACCTTGTCGCGCAGCAGTTGGGAGTGCAACTCGGCCACTCCGTTGACCTTGCCGGCGGCCAGGGCGGCCAGGTGGGCCATGCGGACGGCCCGTGACGGATAGTCCGAGATGATCGACACCCGGCGTACCCTCATCTCATCGCCTGGGAACTGCTCGCGGACCTGGGCCAGGAACTGGGCATTGATCTGGTCGATGATCTCCATGTGACGCGGCAACAGCCTCCACAGCAGGTCGACCGGCCAGGTCTCCAGGGCCTCGGGCAGCAGGGTGTGGCAGGTGTAATTGAAACAGGCACTGGTGATTTCCCATGCCTCGTCGAAGTCGAGTTCGTACTCGTCGATGAGCAGGCGCATGAGTTCGGGCACTGCGATGACCGGGTGGGTGTCGTTCAGTTGGAAGGTGATACGGCTGGGCAGGGTACGGATGTCGAAACCGTCTTCGAGGTGATCGATGAAGTCGCGGATCGAACAGGCCACGAAGAAGTACTGTTGTTGGAGCCGCAGTTCCTTGCCCTGAGGGGTGGAATCCTCCGGGTAGAGCACCTTGGTGATGTTTTCGGCGAAGGTCTGGGCGCGTACTGCCTCGGCGTAGTCACCGGAATTGAAGATCGCCAAGTCGAAAGCGTTGGTCGCCTGGGCGCTCCACAGCCGCAGCGTGTTGACCCAGCCGTTCGCGTACCCGGGGACCATGTAGTTGTAGGGCACGCCGACGACGTTCCAACTGGGGATCCAGCGGCTGCGCTCGACGCCGTTGTCATCGACCTCGGTCTGCGTGTGGCCGCCGAAGTCGACCCTGACCGAGTGTTCCGGGTGGGGGAATTCCCACGGGCTGCCGAGGCTGAGCCAGGTGTCGGGCTGTTCGACCTGGGCGCCGTCGACGAAAGTCTGGCGGAAGATGCCGTACTGGTAGCGAATCCCATAGCCGATCGACGGGATGCGCATGGTGGCCAGGGAGTCGATGAAACAGGCGGCGAGTCGGCCCAAACCACCGTTGCCTAGACCGGGCTCGACTTCTTGGGTACGCAGGGTGTCCAGGTCGATGCCGCAGGAAGTCAGGGCTTCGCGGGCGATCTGCTCCAGGTCGGTGGCCAGCAGGGCGTTGTCGAGTTGGCGGCCGAGGAGGTATTCGGCGGAGAGATAACCGACCATCTTCGGGCGGGCATCCATGACCCGGCGCGTGGACTCCAGCCAGCGGGCCATCAGGTAGTTGCGGACAGTACGGGCCAGCGCCAGGTATTGGTCGTTAACTGTCGAACGTGCCAGGGTGACACCCTGGCCCATGTTCAACTCCTGGAAGAATTGCCGGACGAATCCGTCGAAGGTGTGTTGCGGAGACTGGACCGGCCCGAGGGCCAGCGGATTCGTTACCGCGAATTCCGGACCCACGCGCGCACCCAAGACTTGAGCCTCATCGCCAGGGATGGCAGGCCGTTCACTTGGCATTTCGTCGTCACTCACAAAATTCGTCACGGTATCACCGTACCCATTGGCCTGGGCATCGGATGACCACCAGTCGCGTGATGATACGGGGTTGAGTGTTGATCGCGCATGGTCATGGTTCTCATCATAGTGTCGTCCCTTGTCGAACAACCATATAGAGTCTGGTACAGATCGATGGGGAGAGGTGGTGTGGGGAAGTGGGCCCGAACATCGGAATCGCTAACGAGACGTGTGAGTCGTGTAGGTGTCGAGGGCGCAGGTGAAGGATTCGGTGAGGGTGACATCTCCGGGCAGTCCGGGGACGGCCAGGTCAGACAGGGGTACGGCACATGTGACGGTGGCGCTGACGGAACCTGGTTGGCCCGGGGGGAGGTCGAGTGCTTGGGTATTTATCGATATATCTAGACGTAGACATGTGATGCCCTCCTGGGCCAGGTGTGCACGAATCGCGTTCTCGGCGGCGGTCTGCCCCTGAGCGGACCCGGTTTGCATCGACGCGATCCTGGCACCCTCCACAACCGAGGCGTGGACGTCAGATTTCACCGCGGCAGTACGCCCGATCGCCGCGATCAGCGCCAAGAACAGTAGGAAGGCGGGAATGATCAGAACTGCTTCAATGGAGACGGACCCACGACTTGTGTGTTTCTGCCTCATCGTGATTGTCCTTCCCAGGGCAGGGTTGCGGACTCTTGTACGTGCAGGCGCAGGCCGGGGATCACTGACTGGGCGTATCCGGTGACGGTGACGGTCAGAGTTTGGAGGGTGGACGAAGTCTCCACACCCCAGCCGACTCCGGTGGAACGGTACTCGAGGATGCCCTCGGCGGTAGTCTGACCGCTTTGAGGGTTACCGCCCATGACGGTTGCGGCCCGGGCACCGTCCTGGGCAGCCGCTTGTGCCACCGTGGAGGCGTACACCCACAACGACCCCTGGAGAATGGCGAACATTGCGGCAATGAACAGCGGGATCACGACCACCGCTTCGATGGAGACCGAACCACGGGTGCGGTTCCGGGGCTTGGGGGTTCTCGGCCCTTCCCTGCTCCGGGCCATGGCGCTGCTTCGATCAGGATTCATGAGCCAATCAACTGGTTGGAGTGGTTGGTGACGTAGACGGTGATGGCGGCGACCACGATGGCGGCGATGGCGATCACGGCCAGGGCCCAGATGACGTTTTCCATGGTCACGGAACCCGCTTCTCGGGTACGGTGAGAGTAGCTGCGCAACCAGCCGTAACCCTTGCACCACCATTCGCTCAACAAATCCGACATGATTCTTCCTTTCATGTTGTGTCCGTGTTCAGGACATCAAGCCCATCATCGACAGCAGGGCGGGAGCGATCAGGATCGCCAGGAAGACGATCCCCAGGACGCTGACCGGCAGGCTCATCTTCTCGTTGGTCTCATTGGCCCTGGTCATGTCGTTGAGCAGGATGCCCTCTCGCATGCCGCGGGCCTTGGCCCGAAGAATCCGGTAGACCCCTGCCCCCTCAGAACCAGACAAACGCATGATGTCGGCAACATCGCACAGGTCGGCCAGGTCGAGGTCGATGCCCAGTTCCCGCAGCCCGTCCCAGCCGGTCACCCCGGCCCACATGCTGCGATCCAGGCACTCCCGCAGTTGGGAGAAGACCCAGGAGTCGCCCAGTGCTGCAGCTGTGTCCAATGCCTGTTTGCTGCCCGATCCGCAGGAGCGCTCCAGGGCGACCAGGTCGACGTAACACGCCAGGGTACGCGAAAACTCCACCCTCGCCCGAGCGGCCTTCGCGCGTACATCCAGATCCGGGAGGATGAATCCAACCAGTGCGGCGAGGACCATCAGGACAGCCGGAATGACCAGAGGCATGGTCATCCCGACAAGGATCAGGCCGGTTGAGACCACTCCGGGAAACAGCAGTCCGACCAGGGCGTACGCAATCTTCCGGGCTAAGTAGGCAGCAGGGGTCATCCCCAGGAGGGCCAGGTCCTTGACCGGGATGGGTCGTAATTTTTCTGGGATCTTGTCCAGCCCCCACTGCCCCACCATCGTCCATCCGCGGACTTTGGTCTGGACTGGTGACCGGGTCATGGGGCTCAACATCGACAGGGCCTGAGCCAGGTTCGCGTGAACCGGAACCAGGCGCAGTGCCACGAGCCACACCCCGGCGCCCACGACGCCTCCGGCCAAGACGACACTTTGCATCCCGTTCACGACATCCCCCCGCCCACCATGCGACTGGCCTTGTCACCGAGGAAGCGCAGCGGTTTGGGCCCGGCGGCGACGCGCCTCATCCAGACCAGGACAGCACCGTACGCACCAAGCAGACCGAGCAAGATGAGTTGGCCGGTGCCGGACTTGTAGGGTTCGACGTAGGTGCCTGTCAGGAAGAGCCCGGCCAGGACGACCGCGGTGATGATCGTGACCCAGCGGGCGGTGGTACGTGGTTTGGCGGCATCCGCCTCGACTTGGCGCCTCGAGCGGATGTCGAGGGCCGTGGACTCAGCCAGGCCCTCGAGGATGGTGGCCAGACCATCGCCACGATGTTGGGCCCCCAGAAGCAGGCTCGCGGCAATGATGTCCCCGGTGGGATCGTCGAGATCGTCGGCGAAGGCGCGTAAAGCAGCTTCGGTTGTCCACCGGGCCCGCAGCCGGGCGACCAGGCGAGACACTTCGGGTTTGAGTGCGGCGGGAGTGGATCGCCAAGTGGCGACGAGGGCCTGCTCCAGCCCGGCCCCGGCTGTCAAGATTCCCGACAAGGAGCGTGTCCACTCCTCCATGGCTTCCAGTTTGGCGATGTCGACCGACCGCTCGGTCTTGCCGATCAGGTACGGCACACCCAAACCGACCAAAGGAACGACGACGATTGTCACCACCCAGCCTGTGATCAGGGCGATGATCAGACCGAGGATGAACAGGCCCGCTCCGACAACGACCGGCGAGCGGCGGTTCAGCCGGGGAAGATGAAAATGCCACTGTCGTCGCTCGACCCGTCGACAACCCATGATGATCATCAGGACACCGGCTCCGACGAGCATCCCCAGCAGCACGCAGATCACGGCCATGACATTGTCCACAACTCTTCGACCGGATCGAAGACATCGAGGTAGCCTTCGGGCATGGTTTCCATGGCGGCGACCCGCTCTCCTGGCAGGGTGGAGAACAAACGCGTGGTGGAGTATCCGCGCGCTGAGTCACTGGGCTGGATCGAGAGGATCTCCTTCACCCACCGATGACGGTGGTAATTTCCGTTGTTGAGCTTGCGGTCGATCATCTCCATGTGCACGATGAAGTCGATGTCTTCGGCAATGGCTCTCGTGGCGTACTGGCTTGTCACATGGGGTCCAGCCTCCATTGCGCAGGTGATCAGCTTGCGGATCGCGCCTTCGGCCGAGTGAGCGTGGGTGGTCGACAGGGACCCCGAACCGGATTGCATCGCCTTCAGCATGGCCAGGATTTCGGGCCCGCGTACCTCTCCGACGATCTGGCGGGAGAGGTTGAAGCGGAAGGAGTCGTAGAGGGCGTCGTCGAGCAGGAATTCGCCCGCGCGATGCCCGGTGGCATCGGTCTCGCCGGACCCCGGCCGGGCCTCCCAGGCGTGGACCACGCGGTGACGTTCGGGCATGAGGTGGAGGTGCAACTCGTACTCAGTTTCGAAGGTGCCGATCACCTCGTCGGCCGGGATTTCCGAGCAGAGGGCTCGCAGGAAGGTGGTCTTGCCCGCACCCTGGGCGCCGGAAACTACGATAGATGCGCGACGGTGGACGGCCGAGGCCAGGAAGAGGGACATCTGGGGGCTGAAGGTTCCCCGGTTGACCAGGTCGGCGAGCGTCACTTCCTCGAGCCGGTGGCGGCGGATGACCACCGACGGGCGGGGGGTCACCCAGGCGGCGGCAGCCAGGCGGGCTCCCGAATCGAGGCGCATGTGTAGTCGCGGTTCTGCCGGGGAGAAGGAACGTTCGTTGGTTTCTGAGCGCGAAGCGATGAAGCACAAGAAGTCGATCAACTCCTGATCGCTGTCGGCGACAGGGGGACCCTTGACCATGTTTCCGCTGGAAGTTTCGAGCCACACATTGTCGGCGCCGGCAATGATGATGTTCTCGATCGACTCGTCGTCAACCATGGTCTGGAGGCGGCCCAGCCGGAACAATGCGTCGAAAACCGCTTGTCCCATGCGGGCCTGGTAGGTCGGGTCCCATCCAGGAAGCCCCTGGGCGATGGCTTCGCTGGCCCGCTCGTCGAGCAGATCCGCGATGATGATCCTGCCCAGGTGTTGTTGGTCGACGGTGTCGACGTGGTCTGACCCGATCCGGTTGCTCAGTCTGGATGATGCGGCAGTCCGCATCTGGGCGACGATTCCCCAATCGATCGGTGTGGCATTGGCCCAGGGCACCTCCCACAGTTGCTCAACCGCCGGGATGATGGGGTCCTGGGTGGGCTCAGGGCCATGCCGGTACGCCATCGAGGGCGGCTTGACCGGGGGACGGTCGGCCGGGGCAGGTCGCTTGGGAGCGTTGGTCTGGTCGACCGGATGGGCAGACAGTGGTGTTGTACTGGGTGCAGTCTGCTCTGGTTGAGACGACTGTCCTGTGTTGTCCGGATCGCTGTCGTCGATAGCCACTTGATGAGGGTCGATGAGAGACAGGTCGAGGCCGTGGCGTGGCTCGGTGGGCTTCTTCCCACTGGCCGCACCATCGGTCGGCACCCGCTTGTGCGCATCGGCCTGATCTGAGAACAATGGAATACCTGACAAAGGATTATCAACGGTTTCGCCTGTTGTGGGAGGCCCATCATTGTGATCGGCACGGCGTGCAACCGCGTCGGAGGAGTTGGGCTGGTTGGAGGGCTGGGGCATCCAGGGTTCCGGGGGTTCGGGGGGGACCATGATCACAATGCTCCTTTCGGGGCTATCAGCGCGTTGGCTGTAGCGAGCATCTGCCGTACCTTCTGACCGCAGGTGACCAGGTCGTTCTTGAGCCGGGTTGAGCGGTTGGTTCGGGAGCCGACGGAATAGACGGTGGCACCGCGAGTGTCCAGACCGAGCGTGGCGACCACCGGCAGGCCCAGGACTGAGGAGGTTTCCCGTACGCCGTACGGATGACCGGGGTCAATCAGCACCACGGCCCAAGGGGGAGCTTCCGGGTGGTCCTGACGGGTGTCATTGGCCTGCTCGGCCCACTGGCGCGCCGCGGCCAAAGAGGGTAGATCAGACCGTGTGACAAGGAGAATCAGGTCGGCCAACCTCAGCAGGGATTCGGCGTACGACTCCATGCCCAGGCGCCCGGCGTCAACCAGCACGTCGGTGTCGGCAGTGTCCAGGGCTTTCCAGGTCAGACTGAGGGGCTCCCACAGTTCGACGGCACTACGCGCCTGGGCATGAGAGCGGGGGCCAGGCAGGACTGCCGCCAGGGTGGACTCCACCGGAATCAGCGACAGGGGAAATTGTTCGGCCAGGCGACCGTTGCGGTGGGCGAGCAGGAGGTCGACCACTGACTGCGCGGGGACTTGGAAGCCGCGGAAGTAGCCTGCCAAGATCGCGGATCCCCCCACCGGATCGGCTTCCACGGCGATGGCTTTCCGCGACCACGTACACGCCAAGCCCATGGTCGTTGTTGTGACTCCGGGGGATCCGCAGGCCGAGGTCAGCACAATCACAGACATTGCTCAATGCTCCCGGGAGGAGAGAATGAGAGCGAGACTGTTCGACGCAGACAATGCGGCCACGCTGGGTGCGTCGGTGGCGGACACCATGACGCTGGCTGTGATCATGGCATTGCCCTGGGAAGTCGCGATCGTGACCAGGGTGCCGGGATAACTGTGGGGCTCGGCTTGTGGATCGGTCTTGTCGGGAACACTGATCAAGATCACTTTGTCGCCCGGCGAGAGTCCGTCATCGGGGTACTCCCCGGCCATCAGGGACAGTCCCACCTCGGCTTGTCCCTTGGAGGGAGTGAGCCGGTCGCCCACGGCATCCGGTGTCAGGAAGGTGCCTGGGACAAGGTCGTACGCAGCGTACTGCCCGACGATCGCATTGAGCTGCGACGCGGGTATCGGTGTGAGCAGGGCATCGAAACCGACTCGTACTGTTGTCAGGTTGGAGCGCTGGATTTGCTCCCCACGCGCCACGGGGACGACGACGGCGATCACTTCCTGGGTCTGGCTGAGGTGGGAATAGATGCCGACGGAAACCAGCGACCCCGCGATCACGAGCAGAACGCCCGCGACGGCCATCAGGGGGCTGCGCTGGATTTTCGGGCCAGGGTGACGCCCGGACGAGGGACGAAGTTTGACGTTCATGATGGACCTGATCACCTCCCCTGGAGGACCGCCGCCGTGGCGGTCCCGCGGATCGGCAACTGGTTGATGGAGATGATCGTCAGCACCTTGGTGTGATAGGTCCCGGCGACATCGATGCTGAGCGACGTACCCGAAAAATTGACGTTCCCCGTCAATCCGTCCGCTGACAAGCACTGATAGGCGGCTGTCACGACTTGTGAGGTGGTGATCGCACCCATCACCACTCCCTCACCTGCCTGCCGCGCACACTGAGCGGCCTGGTCGCGCAGGTCTTGCTCGGCCATCGTCTGCCCGGAAAAATCCACCCCGATCCCCACACAGATCAGCGCAGCCAAGCTAGCCATGGGCACCATGGTCACGATCCTCCCGGCCTCCCGAGTCCGCCGGTCCCCCCGCGCCTGACCACTGCCACCCCGCCTGAGAACCCCCCACCCAGGGGCGTTCTCCCTCACTGCCCGCAACCGGGTCGTCCGTGGTCGTTGAACACTGCTCATACACCAAGCCTGTCGCCTGTACAAGACCCAGTGGGGGTTATCCACAGGTTTTTTTGCTACCAGGTCATCCCGGCAGGCACGTCCTCGCTCGGAACAGCGTATTTCCGCACGCTCCTAGTATCAGGCAAGGCCATGCGTCGGTACGCTCTGGGCGTCATCAGATGGCGTTGTCGACGCATGGCCGGCCTGCTGAGGGGATTGGGAGGCTGGGTTGGGTATTACGGGTATTATCCGGCGTAGTCGGCTCGGGCGCCTCCGTGGAAGCCAGTCAGGCCGCCGTCGACGACGAACTCGCCGCCGGTGCAGTACGAGGCTGCGTCACTGGCCAGGAATACCATCATGTTGGCGACCTCTTCGGGGCGCGCGTACCTCTTCATGGGAGATGCGCGCTCGAAAGTGTCCTTAACCGAAGCGGGATCATCCGGGTTCGCGTCAATGGCGACCTCGGCCATCATCGTGGTGTCGGTGAAGCCGAGGTGCACAGTGTTGACACGAATCTTCTCGGTTGCCAGTTCCACTGCGGCGTTGCGCATCAGGCCGACGACAGCTTGCTTCGATGCGGTGAAGGGGCTCGACGAATAGTAGCCAGTCAACCCCTGGGTGGAGGACGTGAGCACCAGCGACCCCGAACCGTTCTTGCGCATGTAGGGTATCGCGGCCCTCATGCCGTACCACATACCCTTCATGTTGATTGCCATCACGCGGTCGAAGAGTTCCTCGGGAAAGTCCATGATGGAGTACGACTTCCCGAACGTACCGGCATTCAAAATGGCAGCGTCCAGATGGCCGAATGTATCAACGGCATACTTCGTGTAGGCCTCGACTTGGTCCTTGTCGGTGACGTCTGCGACGAAGGTTTGGACGTTGCCACCTTGCACGTCACTGCGGGCCTGTGCGAGGCCGTCTTGGTCAACATCGACCATCAGTACGGAACTTCCGGCGTCGACAAGGGCTTGTGCTGCAGCCGAACCGATACCGCCAGCCGCACCGGTCACGATCGTGACCTTTCCTTCCATTGTGACCATTGTTATCTTCCTTCGATCAAAGCTTGTTGGAACCACATCAGTTGTATGGGTGCAGGGTAAGTTGCTTTTCCTTGATGGCGGAGAAGCCATGGGCCATGACGACGACGCTCCTAAAATCTCCCGCGTCACGGTACCACGCGGGTAAAAATGTGCCGTCTGCTGTGGTGAATTTCACGTCACCACGCATTTCACGTTCCTTAGCAATGAGTCCCCCAAAAAACCACGACTGTCCGGCCATGGTCAGAATTGGACCATGATATTCGAGTATTTCTATGGAAGTCAATACGGTTCTTGTTTTCATTGTAATAATCGTGACAATTAGTTATCGTCAGGGGATTGTTCTGTGAATTGATTCTTTATAAGTCCTAGTCACATCGGAAATTTCGAGACTGGTATTGAGTACCGAGAATGTGGTCCATCAGAATATTTAAACTGGCTGACGACATTGCGACAAGGAGTGCGAACGACAGTAGGATGTTGTCGCTTGTAACTGGAGCAGATCTCCTGCGACACCGAGCGAGCTGGTCCAAAAAAGTACATCCCATGTATTAATTTCTGTACATAGGATGTCCTTTTTTCTGGAGACTCGATGCCCTGCTGCGAACACCGGATGCCATCTTCAATGCGACGCGGTTGTCGCAACTGCTGGGGTTCGACAAGCGTACCGTCGACCGATATATGGGCTTATTCCAGCGGATTTCCTTGTGCACTGGCTACCGAATTCGGCGACATCGCCCGCTCGGCAGAGTCACACGCGGGCCAAGGTTCATTCGGTTGACACGTCGCTCAGCGGCCTGTCCTCCATCGCCAGGCATTGTGCCGATCAGTACCGGGCTCCTGCTGCCTGGGGGAGATTGTCAAGGTGGGCGAGCCATTCTTTGGTCAGGGTGACGAATGCGGCTTGCATGTTCTCTTCAAGGTGGTTGAGGTGTTGGGTGCCGGGGATGGCGGCAATGTTGTCACCTTGGGCGAGCACCCATGCGAGGGCGACTTGGGAGGCAGTCAGGCCGAGTTCATCGGCGTACTGCCTGATCGGGTCGATGATCGACTCGGTGTTCGCGCTCATGACGGGGGTGCTCAGGCGTTGGCTGCCTCGCCGCATGTCGTTGGGATCGAGGTCGGTGTCGGACGTGATCTGGCCGGGTAGGAGTCCCCGGCTCAGGGGTGCGTACGCGATGAAGACAATGTCGTGTTCCAGACAGTACGGGACAACGTCATCGAGAGCGCCGCGACTGAACAATGATAGTTCTGTTTGGACGCTGGACACCGGGTGGATACGGTTGCAGCGTTCGATCTGGTCGACGCTGGCTTCGGATAGCCCGAGATAGCGGGTATGGCCTGCCTCGGCT
>WRFP01000060.1 GCA_009778725.1 Propionibacteriaceae bacterium | reverse complement strand
GGTTCCCGGGTGTGTCCCTCCCTGGGAACCCACACCACTGGTTCGGTGAGCGGCCCGATAACAGGAGGTTGGCCCCATCCATCTTCGGGCCGCTCGCCTTTCCGTACAGTAGTCCTTGTTTCCGGGCACGTGGGGATATGTTGTATCACGCAGACGAGATTCGGGTAGGCTGGCGATATGGTGTGAGGAGAGACCATGAAATCATTCTTTGTCGAACAGCCTGAATGGGGTCCCCAGGTCATTCGGATCAACACAGTCGTTGAGGCGGTTGAGGCAGCGGAAAAACAAGCCGCGAATCTCGATGAGGTACGGCAGAACTGCCGGATCGCGTCGGTGCACGCGTCGGTGGCCCTGGAAGGCAATCGCCTGACCGAGGACGAGGTGTGCCAGATCGTCGGTTCGCAGGTCCCCGATTCCGATGGACGCGACATCGAGGACGTACGCAATGTCTGGGTCGCGTACCAACAACTCGGCACCTTCGATCCGTACAACAAAGAGTCCTTCCTGCGCGCACATGCCATGATGACAGCCGGATTGGTGGCACAGTCGGGCATGTTCCGTACTGGCAACGTCGAGGTTGTGGACTGTGACGATTCCCTGGTCCACACCGGCGCCGACCCAGCCCTGATTCCCGAGGGCGTCCAGCAACTCTTGGAGTGGGCACAAACCACCAACGACCATCGTCTCGTCATTGCCTGTGCCACCCACCACATGATCGAATTCATCCACCCCTTCCAGGACGGCAACGGACCCATCGGCCGCCTGTGGCAAACCCTGCTCCTAGGCCGCTGGCACCCGGTCCTGGCCTGGGTCCCCGCCGAAGCAGTGGTCTACGAACGCCAGACCGACTACTACCACGCCCTGCAAGCCTCCCACGGCGACCACATCGAAGCCTCCCCCTTCATCACATACATGCTCGACGTGATTGAGGAGGCCCTCAGGCGCTACCAAGGTTTGTTGACGGTTGCGACCGAAGCGTCGTAGGCTGACGTACTCATGAGTGCTCTGTGTGCTGATCCACCTTGTCGTACTGAGATTCGGTAACAAGCATGCTAGATCGTGTTCTTCCCCCAGGAGTCGTGGTGGTCGAGCGTAGCGATGACGTCGGCCTCGAAACCCTGTGGCCCGGCGAACTTGCCCCAGTGGCGGCAGCGTCAATCTCCCGGCAGATGGAGTACGCAACAGTACGTGCCTGTGCCCGCGCCGCCCTGACAACTCTGGGTGTCGACGAAGCCGCCATCCTCCCAGACCCCAAGGGCTCCCCCCTCTGGCCCGAGCAGGTCGTTGGTTCCATGACCCACTGCCGAGCCTTCCGAGCCGCCGCAGTTGCGAGAACCGAACTCGTGCGTACCCTGGGCATCGACGCCGAACCCGCCCAGTCCCTCCCCGAAGGCGTCCTGACTCGGATCACCACCCCCCAAGAACGAACAAGTATCGAGTCCCTCGTGGCCCAATCCCCCGAAACCCCCTGGGATAAGATCCTTTTCAGCCTAAAAGAAAGCCTTTACAAGGCCTGGTACCCGCTGACGCACACCCCCCTAGAATTCCGAGAAGCCACCGTCCACCTCCACCCCAACGGCCACTGCGACCTCCACGTGACCCGCCCAGTCCCCCCAGAAATCCCCCCACCCACCTGGCAAGCCCGTTGGTGCCTGTCCAACGGTCTCGTCGCCACAGCCGTTTGGGTGCCCACCTGATATCCCATTATCCACGTTACTTTCGTGGGTTGCCCTGGTACACCAGTGGCAGGCTGGCTGGCGTCGGGTGGACAGTCAGGTTCTCGCGTACCCGAAAATCGACGATCCGGCCCGTCGAGACAGTGTCACTCGAGCCGATAAGAGGAAACGAGGTGATCGGGATGTTCAGCACCCGTGTGCTGCTTTGATGTCAGGGTCGGGGAATCTGTGCGCGAGCGGAGGGGTTGCCCGACTCCCGTGTGTAGCCCAAATGGCATAGGCTGGACTAGGAACGTGCTGAACTACACTGTTCCGAGCGAGTGAGAGGTGGATTCACTGATGATTGATTTCAAGAAGACGGATAAGCAGTTCTACCAGCCTTCGGGGGTGTCGGTTGTGGATGTGCCGCAGATGACGTTTATTGCTGTGGACGGGCATGGGGATCCCAGTTCCAGTACGGAGTATGTGTCGGCGATTGAGATGTTGTACACCTTGTCGTACGCGATCAAGATGACGAACAAGGCGGTCATGGAATATGTGGTGCCGCCGCTGGAGGGGTTGTGGGACATCGACCAGGCGGGTACGGCGGCGGATGAGCGGTCGTTGCCCGACCCACATCCAGACGCGCTGCTTGAAGGCGCCTTCCCAACAGAACTCGACAAGTCAAAATTTGTCTGGACGATGATGATCCGGCAACCGGACTTCGTCACAGAGTCAGTGTTGGAGACCGCACGAACGGGTCTTGCGAAGAAGCGGGTGAAGCTCGACACGTCCCTGGCCCACCTGATCACCTTCACGGAAGGACTCTGCGTCCAGGCGATGCACCTCGGCCCCTATGATGACGAGCCCCGAACGATCGCTTCCATGGACGAGTACGCCACCGCTCACGGATTCGTCCCGGACTTCACCGACGTGCGTCATCATCACGAAATCTATCTGTCCGATCCCAGGAAAACCGCCTCTGACAAGCTGAAAACAGTTCTGCGACTCCCCGTCGCCCAAGGATCGGCGTCTGACTGACAGGGGTCAGGGCCGCCTGACAGCAGGGCGCTGTCTGCCCGGCTGAACTGGTGGCAGCACACAACTATCAGCCTCACCACAGGGCGGGGTGACCATTCATTCGCGTGGCCGTACTGTCAGGTGAGACCTACCCAGCGGGGTTCGCCACCACGGCAAAGGACAGGTCTGCTGACACGCAGACCTGGTCGCCGACCGAACCGGTGCCGGAGATGAAGTAGAACGCGCCCTTGGAGTTCACCAGGCGGGTTGTGAAGACGATCGTGTCACCGGGGACGACCTTGCGGCGGAAGCGGACCTTGTCCATTCCGGAGAAGTACGGCGTCGCGCCGGCCAACTGCTGCGCCATCAGGACACATGAACATTGGCCCATCATTTCGCAGAGGATGACCCCCGGTACAACGGGGTTGCCCGGGAAGTGGCCCTGGAGGAAGAATTCATCACCCCGGACGGTGTATTGGCCAACCGCCGCTTCGTCTTCCATGTGGGCCTCGTCCACGAGCAGCATGTGGTCGCGGTGAGGAAGGATCTCCATCAGTTCTTGTCTGTTCATGTCAGCTCACTTCACACCGCGCAGCAGGATGCCGGCGTTGTGACCGCCGAATCCCAAAGAAATCGACAGCGCCGTTTCGACATCGGCTTCGCGGACATGACCGGGGATATAGTCGAGATCACAGTCCTCGTCGGGTTCGGTCAGGCCGAGGGTCGGGACGATCTTGCCGGTTTGGAGGACCTTGATCGACGTGATCGCCTCGATGCCGCCAGCCGCCCCCAAGGTGTGGCCGGTCATCGACTTGGTCGAACTGATGGCCACGTGGTACGCCATCTCACCGAGGGCCTGCTTGATCGCCAGCGTCTCAATCTTGTCGTTGAGCGGGGTCGAGGTGCCGTGAGCGTTGATGTACAACCTGTCGTCTGCGCTCACCCCGGCGTCTTCGAAGGCGAGCTTGATCATGGCCGTACTGCCCTCCGCATCAGGCTGGGGAGCGGTCATATGGTACGCATCACACGTATTCGAATAACCGATGATCTCCGCATAGATCGGAGCCGATCGGCGCATCGCATGCTCCAACTCCTCCACGACAACGACCCCAGCGCCCTCACCCATGACGAAACCTGAACGATTCTTGTCGAACGGGGTGGACGCCCGGTCGGGATCGTCGGTCGTCGCCAAGGCCATGCAGTTGGAAAAACCGCCGATGGCAAGGGGATTGATCGACGCCTCAGCCCCGCCGGCCAGGATCGCGTCGGCCGCCCCGACCTTGATGGCGCGGTAGGCCTCGCCGATGGCGTTCGTACCCGTGCTGCACGCGGTCACGACCGGAAGGTTGGGGCCCTTGGCGCCGAAGCGGATGGCCACCAGGGCCGAGCCCATGTTGGCGATCATCATCGGGACGAAGAAGGGTGAAATCCGGTTGGGCCCGCGGGTCAGCATCACTTCGGTCTCGCGGATCGACGTCGAAATCCCGCCGATGCCCGAGCCGATGTACACCCCGAAACGGTGGGGGTCGACCTTGCCCTCCAGTTCCGAGTCGGCCATCGCCTGGCAGGCCGCCGCCATCGCGTACTGGGCATAGAGATCGGTCTTCCTGATGTCGGACTTGTCTTGGTACAGTTCGGGGTCGAAGTCCTTGACCTCGGCCGCCAGATGCGCCTTCATTCCTGTGGTGTCGAATCTGGTGATGGGTCCGATGCCATGCCGGCCAGCCAGCAAACTCTCCCACATCGTGGGAACATCGTTGCCGATGGGGCTGATGCACCCCATCCCAGTGATGACAACGCGGGTCATCCTCTCTCCTTCTGACTATTCTTCATTCGATGTCGTCTTCCCTTGTCCGTACGGTGTGTGTCGCGGTCGCGCGTTCACCCGCCATGCGTCGGGAATTCCTCCTGCCCGGGTGGCGATGTCACAATCGCATGCCACCGTCCACTTGCAGCACCTGTCCGGTGATGTAGGCGGCCCCATCCGAAGCCAGAAAAGCAACAGCATGCGCGACGTCTTCGGGACGGCCCGCTCTCTTCAGAGGTACGGTGTTCAGCAAGGCTTGTGCCGCTGCCTCGGGAAGGGCGGAGGTCATGTCGGTCTCGATGAAACCGGGTGCGACCACGTTGCAGGTGACATGGCGTCCTGCCATCTCCAGGGCCAGTGACTTGGTGAAACCAATCAGTCCGGCCTTGGCGGCCGCGTAGTTGGCCTGCCCGACGTTGCCCATCATGGCAACCACCGACGAGATGGTGATCACCCGGCCGTGGGGAGACTTCATCAGCGGGCGGATCAATGCCCGGGTCACGTTGAACGCACCTTTAAGGTTGACACCCAGGACATGGTCGAAGCTGGCCTCGCTCATGCGGATCATCAAACTGTCCTGAGTCACCCCCGCGTTGTTGACCAGGATGTCGAGCGCTGGATCGGCTGCCAGGACGGCCTCGCAGGCGGCTGCCACGGATTCAGCGTCCGAGATGTCGCAGTGGAACGCCCTGGCCCTGACCCCGAAGGCCCGGGCCTCGTTGCAGGTGGCCTCGGCGGCTCGGTCCTCCGAGGCATAGAAAATCGAAATGTCGGCGCCGGAGCGGGCCAGTTCGAGGGCGATGGCCCGTCCGATCCCGCGCGATCCGCCGGTGATGAGGGCATGACGTTGATTAAGCATCGAGCATCTTCCTGGTTGCGATGAGGGAATCGTGATCACGCACGCTGGCGGTGCGTACTGACGGGTTGATCTTGCTGATGAAACTCGTCAGCGTCGTCCCTGGGCCCACTTCGACAAACGTGTCGAAACCGTCGGCGATCATGTTCTCGATCGTGAGCTGCCAGTGTACGGGGTGGTTGACCTGCTCGGCGAGGAGGGTCTTCGGGTCGCCGTACGGACGTCCGGTCACATTGGCGTACACGGGGATCGACCCGGTTTCGAAGTGTGTCGAGGCGGCGACTGCCGCCAGGCGATGGGCCGCCTCATTCATCAGCGCGGAGTGGAAGGCGCCGCTGACCGCCAGGCGTACTGCCTTGCCGCCCGCGGCAACGACCGCCTGGGACACGGCTGAGGCCACGTCCATCGGGCAGGCCACGACGGTCTGGCCCGGGTAGTTGTAGTTGACCGGGTACACCGGTCCGATGGCCAGGGACAGCGTCTCGACCTGGGAGGCGGGCAGACCGAACACCGCGAACATGGTGCCGGGGTGGGTCGTGCTGCATTCGTGCATGGCTTCGGCCCGGGAACGGACGAACTCGAACGCGTCCTCCTGGTCGAAGAAACCGGCATAGCTTGCAGCCGCGACTTCTCCCAAGGAGAACCCCGCCACACCGTCGGCTTTCACACCGACTTCCAGCAGGGCATTGGCGCAGGCCATGTCGGCGGCGAACAAACAAGGTTGCGTGTTGACAGTCAGATTCAACTGGTCTTTTGGCCCCTCGAAACACAGGGCCTTCACCCCTGGCAGCGTGGCTTCGCACTCGTCGAAGACCTGCTTGGCAGCGGCGGATGTTTGATAGATCTCCCGGCCCATACCTGGGGTTTGTGCACCCTGGCCGGCGAAGACCAGCGCTAGGCGACCCACGTCGGGGCTCCTTTCAGAAGGGCTTCAGCCTCAGAAATGACATCATGAATGATCTCGGCGGCGGTTTGCTCTTCATGGACCAGACCAGCGATCTGTCCTGCCATGAAGCTGCCCCGCTCCTCGTCGCCTTCTTTCGCAGCTAGGCGCAATGCTCCCTCGCCCAACTGCTCGAGTTGTTCGTTGCTGACAGTGGAGTCGTACTCTTTCTCGAAGAACATCCGGGTGAAAGGTGTCTTCAGAGCGCGTACGGGATGGCCCAACCGCTTGCCGGTCGACATGGTGTCGATATCCTTCGCGGCCAGGATCTTGTCTTTGTAGGTTTGGTGGACGGTGCATTCTTTGGCGACCAGGAACCGCGTGCCCATCTGGACTCCGCAGGCTCCCAGCATCAGCGCCGCCGCCATGCCACGCCCGTCACCGATGCCTCCGGCAGCCAGGACGGGGATGGTCACCGCGTCGCGGACCTGTGGCACCAGGGCCATGGTGGTCAGATCGCCGACATGGCCGCCGCTCTCTCCGCCTTCAGCCACGACGGCGTGGGCGCCGAGGCGCTGGACCATCTTGGCGATCGCCGAGGATGGCACGACGGGGATCACGGTGATCCCGGCCTCCAACCACTTCTTCATATAGACAGCCGGGTTGCCGGCCCCGGTCGTCACCACCGGTACTTTCTGAAGCGTCACCAGCTCGGCCAAATCCGCTGCGTCGGGGCTCTTCAGCATGATGTTCACGCCAAAGGGCTTGTCCGTCAGCGTCCGGACCGCCCGGATCTGCTCGGCAATCACCGACGCCGGGGCACTGCCTCCGGCGATGATCCCCAATCCTCCGGCGTTAGACACCGCGCCCGCGAGCGAAGCGTCGGCGATCCACGCCATAGCGCCTTGGAAGATGGGATAACGGATGCCGAGAAGATCACAAATCTCGGATGCGATCATGGCAGATTACTGGACCTTTTCCAGTACGGCCAGCAGGTCGCCCACGCAGTTGATGTCGCCATTCATATCGATCGACACGTTGAGCTTCTCTTCGACCTTCATCACCAATTCGACGGTCTCCAAGGAGTCCAGATTCAACGACGAGAACGTGGTTTCAGGTGTGATCACCAGATTCTTGTCACCTTTATATTCCCGAATCACCTGAGTGACTTCATCGAACATTTCTACCTCCATAATTGTTTCTTGTAGGAAAGGGTCATTCCCATTCCACGACACAGCTGCCGTACGTCATGCCTGCCCCGAACGCGCACATCACGAGGGTGTCGCCGGGCTTGATGGTGCCGGCGGCCAACTGCTCGTGCAGCAGTACGGGGATGGAGACCGACGACATGTTGCCGTACCGGTCGATATTCATGGGGAACTTGTCCGGGCTGAGATCGAGGCGCGAGATGGCAGATTCGATGATCCGGCGATTGGCCTGATGAACCAGGTAATAGTCGACGTCATCGGGTTCCAGTCCCAGGGTGGCCAGGGCCTTGATCACCTCGCGCTCCATGTACGTCACAGCGTACCGGAAGACTTTTTGCCCCTCCATGTGGACGAAGCCGACCTCGTCGCGATGGTGGGTGAAAGGACTATTGCCGGTCATGCGGTTCGCCAGCGAGAGGACCTGGGTGTCGGGGTGGGAGGTGACGTGGATGTATTTCAATGCCGACCCGGGGGTCACCACGACTGCTGCGGCGCCATCGCCGAACAGGACGCAGGTGTTGCGGTCGGTGAAGTCGAGGTGGGCTGACATTTTTTCGGCACAGATCAGCAGGACGGTGGAGGCCCGTCCGGTTTGGATCATGCACGATATCAGGTCCAACGCGTACAAGAATCCCGTGCAGGCGCCGCTCAGGTCCGCCGCCGCGCATTCGACTCCGATGCGCTCAGCGACGGCGCAGGCCAGGGCAGGAGTACGGGTGTCGCCGCCGATGGTCGCGCACAAGATATAGTCAATGTCCGTCGCTGCCGTGCCGGCGTCTGCCAGAGCGTTGATGGCTGCGGTCGTGGCCAGGTCTGTGATCGTCTCCTCGTCGCAGATATATCTGGCCTTGATCCCGGTCATGGTCGAAATCCACTCGTCGGAGGTGTCCAGGCCGGTGACCTCGGCGAGTTCTTCATTGGTGACGTGGTGTTTGGGAAGACCGATCCCCGTACCGGTTATCTTGATCGTCATTTGGTTGCCTCCGTCTGGTGGCGGAAGAACTTGTTGAGCTGCCCGATAGCTTCCAACAGTACTTCTCTTTCGTCGGGTTGGATTTGTCTGCTGACATTGAGCACCATGCGCCGGTGGAAAATATTGTGGGCCCGGTCGATGAGCTGGCCTTGTTCGGTCAGGTTGACGGAGACCCGTCTGCCGTCCACAACGGATGGTGCCTTGACCACGTACCCCTTCTGTTCCAGCTTCTTGATGGCGACAGTCGTGGTGGGCATGGCGAGTTGCATGTGAGCCGCGATGGCGCTGATGGTGGCCTGCTCCCCGAGCCGGGCGATGCAATCGAGCATGTGCGCCTCCCCGATGGTGATCGTGACGCCCATGATGCTTTTCAGCGATTGTGACTCGTATTTGAGGATGGTGTTGAAGGTGTCCAGCAGGAGATCGTTGAGTGTTGACTCGAAATCGGCCACCTGGCCACCTCCTCGATCAAATGCTTAGTTTCACTAACTATACGACCGAAAGCTTAACTCTGATGTCGAAGACCCGTCAACACATATCCAGGCGTGTCGGATTTCGGACAGTCAGGTGTCTCGCGCGGAAGCAGGGACCGTTGGCGGGTGGATCATCCAGGTTTTCATATCCTGATGAACACATAAATTCGCGACGAGTGGGCGAAATCTGACGTACGGCGGTTGTGGGTCCGGTGGTGCTTGTCAGCCGCCAGTTCGGAGTAGGATTCAAGCAGAGATCTGTACGGAAAATGTGTGTCCATGTTGAGACCATCAGGCTCACAATACGATACCGTCGTACATGTCGAACTGCCGAAGGCCTCGACCCAGCGACCTGATAACATCACAGTCAGGAGCGGGCTGACGGCACAGAAGACTTCAGCTCGTACCAGGGCACGTGGTGCCAGGCGATGCTGGATGTTGTTTGACCGCAGGTGAAGCCCTGCCACTGAAGGAAAGGTACAAGAATGAGTCAGAAGCCCGCGTATCCGGGTGTTCCGGATGTCATCAACGGCAATGGTGCCGTGGCATATGTCATGAGGCATGTCTGCGGAGGAGTGATCGGATATCCCATCACCCCGTCAACGGAAATCTCCGAAATTTTCGAAGCCGGTCGCGCAGAAGGCGCACTCAACGTCTGGGGTAAACATCCCTTCTTCGTAGAAGCGGAAGGCGAGCATTCGGCGCAGTCCGGTGCTCTGGGCGCCTCCTTGATCGGTGGGAACTTCATCTCCAACGCCAGTTCCGCACAGGGAATCTTGTACGGCCTGGAGTCCCACTACGTCACGGCGGGCAAGACGATCGGCGGATTCGTCTTGCAGGTGGCGGCCCGTGTGGTCACCCGCCACTCCCTGAACGTCATGGCTGGTCATGACGATATCTATTCACTGCTGCCGGCCGGGTACACCATCCTGTTCGGGTCCGACCCGCAAGAGGCTGCCGACCTGGCCGCCATCTCGTACCGGACGACCTCGCTGACCCTGGTTCCCGTCGCCAACGCGATGGACGGCTTTGCCACCAGCCATGTGATGAGCGAAGTACGGTTGCCGGAACCGGAGTTGCTCAAGGCTTATCTGGGTGACCCGACCGGGCGTATCCCCTGCCCGACGGTGGCCCAGGACGTCCTGTTCGGGGCCAAAGGGCGGGTGGCATACCTGTCCCGGTGGATCGACTCCCATCAAGACGGCCTGACCGGCGAGGGCGCGGCGGCGCTGAAGACCTACCTCTCCAAGAACGCGGACGCCGTCGAGGAGGACAACGACGCCAAGCTGGCCACCAAGACCGAAAGCCACCTGCCCCAGAATCTGCGCGGCGCGTGGAAGCGGGCGTGGAAGGGCGCCTGGCAGAAGGGCACACGCCAACTGGTCCCAGCCCTGGTCGATCCGAATAACCCGGGTCTGATCGGCGGGGTCCAGAACCAGCCCGATTTCCAGGCCGGCGCCGCCGACCACCGGACCCACTTCGCAGCCGCGGTACCCGAGTTGGTGCGCCAGGCGATGCGGGAGTACGGCGAACTGACCGGGCGGGTTTACTCCCCCGTCCAGACCTATGGCCCCCAGGACGCCGACATGGTTCTTGTCGGTCTCGGGTCGATCACCCATGACGTGCGGGCGCTCCTGCCGTACTTCGAAAGCCAGGGAATCAAGCTGCGCGTGGTCTCGGTCAAGCTGCTTTCGCCCTTCCCGGACGCGGAATTCGTCGAGGCGATCAAGGGTGCCAAGCAGGTCACCGTGATGGAACGTTCCGAAGACACCGCGCTGGTGCGCGCGGTCAAGCAGGCCATGTTCTCGGCTGGGATCAGTTCCGACGACCTGACGCTGACGACGGCCATCTTCGGTCTCGGCTCCCACGATGTGCAACCACGCGATGTCGTTGCCGTGGTACAGAACATGATCGACGGGCCGAAGGTGCCGCTGGTCTATGTCGGTTCGCAATTCTTCGTCAAGAATCCCGCCACCGAAACCCTGGCCGCCTTGCAAGACCGGTTGCGTGCGGCCTACCCCGAGACCGAGGTCATGGCCCTGGAAACCAAGGAGAATCCTCCCGGCCTGCTGCCACCCGAAGCCCTGCGCATCCGCTTCCATTCAGTCGGTGGATACGGGACGGTCGCGACCGGCAAGCTGCTGACCGACATGTTGTCGTCGATGCTCAACATGCATTCCAAGTCCGCGCCGAAGTACGGGTCGGAGAAGTCCGGGGCAGCCACGAACTTCTACATCACCCTCTCGCCAGAGCCCGTGTTGTTTACGAATAATTCCCTGGAAGACATCGAGATCGTGATTTCGCCCGACCACCAGGTCTTCGAGCACGACCGTCCGTTGCGCGGCCTGGTCGATGGCGGGACCTTCATCATGCAGAGTGACCGGACACCTGTGGAGGTCTGGAATGCGCTCCCGCCGTACGCCCGCAAAGAAATTCGCGACAAGAAGATCAAGTTCATGATCATCGACGCCTTCGGCGTGGCGAAGAAGAACGCGCCCACCGCCAACCTGGAGATTCGCATGATGGGCATTGCCTTCATCGGCGCGGTCATCGGGCATGTCGACCGGGTTTCACACGGCGCCGATCCCAAGAAGGCCCAGGCGCTGGCCCGCCATGAACTGCAGAAGAAGTTCGGCGCCAAGGGTGGGGCTGTGGTGGACGCCAACATGGCGGTCATCACCGATGCCATCGACGCCACCCAGACTGTGGACTACACCAAGCCCGAGTTCGCCGGGGCCGACGCGGTCCAGGGGACCAAGACCCCGGTTCTGACCGGGCGCATGGCTCCCGACACCGGCACCTCGCCGTCTGGGTTGTACGATGCGACGTACTTCGATGACATGATCGCGCGTCCCTTCCGCGAAGGCTGGGCTGGGACCTCTCCGGTCCTGCCGGGCACCGGCATGTTCATTCCGGTGGCGACCGGAGCGGCCAAGAACAAGGGTATTTTCCGCCGCGATGTGCCGGTCGTGGACATCGACATCTGCACAGCCTGCTTGGAATGCGCTCTGGCTTGCCCAGACTCCGCGATCCCCAACCAGGCCCATGAGATCGTCGACGTGCTGTCACTGGCCATCCGGGGCGCGAAACTGAGCGATGAGCACAAGTCGTACTTGCTGGGCTTCGCGAACGAGTGGGCCGACCAGGTCCGCGCGATCTACCTGGAGGACACCAAGGCCCCCGGCTTCGCTAAGGTGGTCCGCGCCGCGTCGAGCGTCGTGCCGAGCCTGGCCGAGGAGCATCTGAACGCGATCATCGCCGAAGTCGACGCCTATCCGGTCGGGCGCATCCGCCCGATCTTCGACCAGATGGAGAAGAAAGAACCCGGGACCGGGGCGATGTACTCCGTGGTGATCGATCCGTGGAAGTGCACCGGCTGTCTGCAGTGCGTCGACGTGTGCGGGCCGGGGGCGCTGACCGCCGTCCAGCAGGACGACGCCCTG
>WRFP01000059.1 GCA_009778725.1 Propionibacteriaceae bacterium | reverse complement strand
GGCGCAACCAACCCCAACCCCACCACCTACACCGTCGAAGACACCCCGATCACGTTGAACGACGCCACCAAACCCGGCTACACCTTCCTCGGATGGGCTGAAGGCAACACCATCGACGCCGGCGCCACCGGCGACAAGACCTTCACCGCCACCTGGTCTGACGCAGCCAGTTACGACATCACCTACGTGTTGAACGGCGGCACCAACGCAGCCGGCAACCCGATGACCTACACCATCGAAGACACCCCGGTCACCATCGCAGACGCGACCCGTGACGGATACACCTTCACCGGATGGGCAGAAGGCAACCAGATCCCCGCCGGCGCCACCGGCGACAAGACCTTCACCGCCACCTGGTCTGACGCAGCCAGTTACGACATCACCTACGTGTTGAACGGCGGCACCAACGCGGCCACCAACCCGATGACCTACACCATTGAAGACACCCCGGTCACCATCGCAGACGCGACCCGTGACGGATACACCTTCACAGGGTGGGCAGAAGGCAACGAGATCCCCGCCGGCGCCACCGGTGACAAGACCTTCACCGCCCAATGGAAGGCAATTGTCTACAACATCACCTATGTGCTGGACGGCGGTGACAATAACCCGGCGAACCCGGCGACGTACACTACCGATTCAGGTTTGATCACGTTGGCTGACCCAACCCGTGACGGGTACACCTTCACTGGCTGGGAACCCGCTGGTACTATTCCTGCCGGCTCGATGGGTGACAAGACGTTCACGGCCACCTGGAAGGCAGATGTCGTCACTATCGTGGATGCCAAGGTGACGTCGTTTGTGAAGAACCTGCAGGACAAGAACAACAACAACCTTCAATTTACGGTTGTTTTGACCTTGTCGGATGGGACGACGCAGACTGTGACTCATCAGGAGTCGGTCAATGGCCAGCAGAAGGGCAGCAAGACCTTCACGTACACCTCGCAGTGGGGTACCTACAATGTGACTGCCGCCTGGAATGACAACAACGTGGTCACATCAGTGACAGCGACGACTGGGTCCGCAGCTCCCACCACTCCGGTCGCCCCGGTGAAGACCTACACTGTCACATTCATGGTTGATGGCAAGGTTTGGGACACGCAGCAAGTTGAGCAGGGGAAGGCCGCGACGGCTCCACCCGATCCCACGACCAATTCGAAGGGTCAACTCTTCAACGGTTGGGACACAAAGTTCGACAAGGTGACCGGTGATCTGACTGTGACCGCCAAATGGAAGGGCAACGGAAACGGCAACCAACAGTAACTCATCCATCCACATTCGTGTGAATGCCTGAAAGAGTGGGAGTGTCCTCGTGGCACTCCCACTTTTCGTTGGTCACGCACACCCACACCGCACCCCATGAGCGATGCCGCCCGTCCATGATAAAAGACGTCATGTCTCACTAGATGAATCATCGTTCCTGTCTCACCTGCCACACTCTGGGTCCATCCCCGGAACGAGTCGTTGCCGCCAGACGCCAGACTGAGAGCTCTCTAAGAAGTCGCAATGGCAAGTAAAAACGTATTTATGATTGTGATTGTCAATAATTCAATGATCCGTCCAGAACGATGGTGGACGGAATAATCAGGTGAAATAGACACCGGAAGACTGTTGCCCAACCCCAGATCTGGATGTATGATCAACTCACTTCGTATACCAACTAATTAAGGTGGTTTAATCATGCAATTCTTCTTGGATGGGTTTCGGGCCGGCGATCCCGACGTGAAGCCCGAGGCGGTACGCCCGACCAGTGATTCCGATGTGGTCGACGTACTCGTCATAGGACATGGACCCGCAGGCGCTCTGATCGCCGCACAACTCTCCGAATTCCCGGGCATCACCACCCGCCTCCTCGAGCGTCGCGAGACCCCGATGATTCAGGGGCAGGCCGACGGTGTCAACTGCCGGAGCATCGAGATGCTGAACGCTTTCGGTCTGGCCGACAGACTGAATCGTGAAGGCTGCTTCGTCAACGAGACAGCCTTCTGGGGGGCCAACGCCGCCGGAACCGGCATCGTCCGTACTGGCCGTGTCCGCGACGCCGAAGACGGCATTTCCGAATACAGGCACGTACTGCTCAACCAGGCTCGTCTGCATGAGTATCTGGCCGAGAAGATGGGCAATTCCCCGACCAGGCTCCAGCCGGAATTCGGCATGGAGGTCATCGACCTCAAGCTCCCCGACAACCCAGCCGACCTCTCCCAGCCAGACAGCGTCGTCGTGCGTCAGCTCAACCTCCCGGGCCAGCCCGAGACTGTCATCAAGGCCAAGTACGTCATCGGTTGCGACGGTGCTCGCAGCACCGTGCGCGAGGCCCTCGGCCTGAAGCTCATCGGCGTCCCGCAGTTCCATGGCTGGGGCGTGCTGGATGTCCTGGCGACAACCGACTTCCCCGACATCCGTCGCAAGGTCATCATCCAGGCTCCCGGTGGCGGGCTGGCAATCCTGCCTCGCGAGGGTGGCTACATGACCCGTCTGTACGTCGACCTGGGCGATTTCGAGCCCGGTGACAACCCGCGCGACCGCGTCTCCAAGGATGACATCGTCGCCGAGGCCAAGCGTCTGTTCGCGCCGTACACCTTCGAGCCCAAGGAAATCCCCTGGTGGTCGATCTACGAGGTTTGGCAGCGCGTGACAGAGCGTTTCGACGACGTCCCCGACGCCGAGCGCGGCAAGCGTTCGCCGCGCGTCTTCACCGCTGGCGACGCCTGCCACACCCACTCCGCCAAGATCGGCGGCGGCATGAACCTGTCCATGCAGGACACCTTCAACCTCGGCTGGAAGCTCGCTGCCGTCCTCGAAGGCCGCAGCCCGGTCTCCCTGCTCGACACCTACAACGACGAGCGCATGCCGCTGGCCCATGAATTCATCGAATTCGACAAGGTCTGGGCTCCGATGGTCGATGGCAAGGCTCCCGATGGGACGGCCTTCTCCACCGAGCAACTGCGCAATCGCTTCCAAGAGGTCGAGCACTACACCGCCGGTGTGGCCACGCACTACCCCGCCGCCCTGCTCGTCGGCAAGGACACCCACCAGAGACTGGCCAACGGCTTCACGGTCGGCATGCGCTTCCACTCCGCTGAGGTCACCCGTCTGGCAGACGCCCTGCGCCTGCACCTGGGCCACACGCACGAGGCCGATGGCCGCTGGCGTCTGTACGCTTTCGGCGACGCAGCTCCGATCACTTCGGATTCTTCACGCCTGCGCGCCTTGTGCGAGTGGCTGGTTGACAGCCCGGATTCCCCGATCCGCCGCTACACCGCCGCCGGTGCTGACATCGACGCGGTGTTCGACGTTCGTGGCATTCTCCAGCAGAGCCACAACGAACTCGAGCCCGAGGATCTGCCGTCCCTGCTGCTCCCGATCAAGGGTTCGCTGGGCCTCAACGACTACGAGAAGGCCTTCACCCGCGGCGTCAACGACGGCGACAAGGACATCTTCGACGTCCGTGAGATCGATCGCAGCCAGGGTGCCTTGGTCATCGTCAGGCCGGACCAGTACGTGGCCAACATCCTGCCGCTGGATGCCTACAAAGAACTCTCCGATTTCTTCGCCGGGTTTATGATTCCTGTCAAGTGACAGTGACATCACAATTAGTTCGTACACCTACTAATAGCTCTGCGCTTCACCTCGGTTAAGGGAGGTCTCAAAGTGTCACAATTCTGGACACTGGGACATATCCTCCGGCGGTGTCACCAGGCCAACATAGCGACCTGGGCGACTACGGTGGGACCCGTGCCTACTGCTCCGCAGTACGCGGTTCTCACCGTGGTCGCCGGGACCAACCGGCCTGATATGCAGTACGTCGGCAGTGCCGCCAGTCTCGACAAGACGACACTGACCGGGGTGGCTCGCAGACTGGAGCGCGACGGCTGGATCCAAAGGTATCAAGATACCGAGGATCATCGCCGTTTCCTCCTGAGGCTCACCGCCTCGGGCGCCATCGCCCTGAGGCAGACCGCCCCACTCGCAGCCCAGGCCCAGGCTGCGTTCCTCGTCCCGGTCGCTCCAGAAGACCACGAGCGGCTGATCTGGCTCCTGCAAGAACTCAGCCGCCTCCCGGCGTCACCGCCGTCCGGTGGGGACATCTCCATGACGGCTTGGCGCCAGATGACGACAAGCCCGGGTCACTTGATCCGGCGGGCGCAACAAGCCCACACCGCGCACTGGCAAGCTGAGTTCGGCCAAGAGCTGACCGGCCCCCAGCACGCGGTTATTCGCATGGTCGGCCTCCAAGGCAAGACCACACATTCGCGGCTGACAGACTTGGCCGCACTGGACAAGGCGACGCTTTCCTCCGTCGTCAACCGGCTCGTCCATGTCGGGTTCCTGTCGACTCAGACAGACGAGCACGACCGGCGGGTCCGCTGGATCACCCTCACGGACGCGGGCCGTGAGATGTTCGTCACGGCACAGCCGCGCGTTCAACGTGTCCAGGCCGAATTGGCGGCCCCGCTCGCCGAAGAGGATCGCCCCTGGCTTCAGGACGTGCTGGAGAAGCTTGTCTTCCGCTCCGGCGCCCCTGACGTCGACATCGTCAATTCCGGGGCCGCCGTGTCCCCGGCGGAATAAGAAATCGGAAGAATCATCCAAGAAAGGACATGACCATGGCCCACGTAGTATTGGGAGTTGGCACTTCCCACACTCCACATCTGAGCACACCCACTTCCATGTGGTGGGAGCGCGCTGAGCAAGATCACACCAACCCACTGCTCTTCGACCGGGACGGAGTCCTGCGCGAGTACGCGGGCGTCCTGGCCGGTGCCGGGGATCGTTACAAGGAACGCGCATCCCAGGCTGAAACCTTGTGGGAAGAGGCCGACCAGAAGGCCCAGGCAGCCCTTGACAAGCTTCGCGACGAACTCAAGGCAGCAGCTCCCGACGTCGTCATCATCGTCGGCGACGACCAGGCTGAGATGTTCTCGGCCGACAACCAGCCCTCGATGGCCATCGGTGGCGCCGCCACCATGGTGACCGGAGTCCACAAGCGCGACGCGATGTTCCACGACTCGGCCTTCCTCCTCGAAGCCATCAAGGGCTATTGGCAAGACACTCCCCACACCTTCACCGGCGCGCCCGAACTGGCGACCGATCTGGTCCATCAACTCACCGGCAACGGTGTCGACGTCGGCTGGCTGGGTGGCAACACCGGCTATGGCCACGCCTTCGGCTTCATCCTCAACAGGCTGCTCAGCCCGACCCCCCCGCCGGTCATCCCCTTCCTCGTCAACTGCTTCTTCGGGCCGAACCAGCCCACCCCGAAGCGTTGCGTCGAGGTCGGCCGCGCTCTTCGCCAGGCCATCGAAGCCTCCCCGATCGACGCTCGTGTCGCCCTGGTGGCCTCGGGCGGGCTCAGCCACTTCGTCGTGAACGAGGAACTCGATCTGGGCACCCTGCAGGCCTTGCAGAACAAGGATTGGGACTACCTGACATCCACTCCCACCGAGCTGCTGCAGGGCGGCACCTCGGAAAACCGCAACTGGATCCTGGTCGGGGCCGCCATGGGTGACGCCACGATGGATTGGTGGGAGTACACCGACCTGATCCGTACCGAAGCAGGGACGGGCTGTGGCCTGGCCTTCGCGACGTGGAGGTGATCAGGATGGCACCTCAACGCCGCCGGTCGATTGACGTGGAAGGCCTGGGCCACGGAGGGATCCCCATCCCCCAGGCCAGCGTCGTCGGACCTCTGCTGGTCTCGGGAGGAATCGGACCGATGGATCCGACTACAGGCAGTGTTAGTGATGATCAGGCCACGCAGGTTGCCACCGCCTTTGATAACGTCGTACGCGTTATGACAGCCGCCGGCGGTACGACCGACGACATTGTCAAAGTCACAGTTTTGGCGCGCGACCGTACTATCCGTGGTGCGGTCGACGCCAGGTGGGTCGAGATGTTTCCCGACCCAACCAGCCGCCCAGCCCGTCACATGCTGGTGACGGAATTGGCCGGCCCAACCCAGATTCAACTAGAAATAATCGCTTATCTCGGAGGACAAGAATGATCATCGATTCCCATGCACACCTGGTGGCCCCGGACGCCCTGTACGCCTTTCGCACCATGCTTTTGGCCAACGGCGGGTTCCGGCTCAGTCCGCTCAAGATTCCCGACGACCAACTCGAAGTCGCAGCGGCGAACAACGTGGCCATCATGGATTCCGTCGGCACCGATGTGCAGGTGATTTCGCCCAGGCCCTTCCAGTTGGCATCGTCGATGCAGCCGACCCGGTTGGTCGACATCTGGGTCAAGGCCAACAACGACGCGATCGCCCAGACGATCAGCCACTATCCCAGGCGATTCGCCGGCATGGCGGGCCTACCCCTGACCCCGGACGCACCGGTCAGCGTGGCCTTCTCCGAAATCGACCGCGTGGTCTCGATGGGCTTCATCGGCGTCCTGCTCAACCCGGATCTGACTGAAGGACGCGGCCTGACTCCATCCCTCGGCTCCGATTACTGGTATCCCCTGTGGGAGAAGCTGATCGACGCCGACCTGCCGATCCTGATCCACTCCTCAGGCTGCTTCTCCGAACGCGAAACCTACTCCGAGCACTTCATCACCGAAGAGTCGATCGCGATCTTGTCGATGCTGCGCGAAGGCGTCTTCGACCGCTACCCGGGTTTGCGCGTCATGGTCAGCCACGGCGGCGGGTCGGTGCCCTACCAGATGGGGCGCTGGCAGGCCGAATACCTCGATCCCCACCTCGGCGGCAATCCCGACGCCGAGCCCTTCGAGTCCCAGCTGCGCAAGTTCTACTTCGACACGGTCCTGCACTATCCACTCGCACTGGAGTTGTTGTTCCGTACGGTCGGGTCGGACCGCATCCTGTTCGGCACTGAGAAGCCGGGCAGCGGATCGGGGACGAATCCGAAGACCGGCAAGGCTTTCGACGAACTGCGCCCCGTGATCGAGGGCTTCGATTTCCTCACCCAAGCCGATCGCGACGCAGTCTTCTTGAACAACGCCAAGAAGTTCTTCCCCCGCCTGGCTGCGACAGGGGTGCTGGCATGAGTTCGCTGACTGACAGGTTGCGCCGTCTCGACACGTGCGCCGTCTCGGATGCCCTGGACCGCTGCGGAGTCACCGGAGCGGCCCTGGCCCAGCTCAAGCCGCAGTCCGGCCATGGGGTCGTGGCAGGCAGGGCAGTCACAGTACGCCTGGGGGTCGCTGCTGCCGGTGCGACGCCGAGCGGGCGCCACCTGGGCACAGCTGCGGTTGTCGCCTCCGGACCAGACGATGTCATCGTCGTCGCCCATCAGGGGCGTACGGACTGTGCCGGCTGGGGCGGCCTGCTCTCCCGGGCGGCCCGTTTCCGCGGAGTCGAAGGGGTGATCGTCGATGGCGCGGCTCGCGACCTGGCCGAGGCCGATGCCATCGGATTCCCCGTGTGGGCTGTGATGGGCGTGCCGATGACAGCGCGCGGGCGTACCTCCGAATTGGCGTGGAACGAACCGGTTGACATGGCCGGATGCCCGGTCGCGCCCGGTGACCTGGTGATCGCCGACTTTGGCGGGGTGGTCTTCATCCCGGCGGCGCGCGCCGAAGAGGTCATCGAAGCGGCGGAGAAGATCGCCGCCACCGAAGCCGTGATGGCCGAAGCCATCCACGCAGGACGACCCGTGACTGAAGTCATGGGCAAGAGCTACGAGGAGTTGACCAGAAAATGACCACATCAGACCTTATCGCCCGGTTGGGGGCGCTCAGCACATCGGGGGTGTCCGACGCTTTGGACAAGCTGGCGATTCCCGGCCAGGCCCTGGGCATCAAGCCAGTCGACCGCGACTTTCGTCTGGTCGGGCGGGCATGGACCCTCCATTACGGCCCGATCGGCCAAGTACGTGGAACAGTCGGCGACTACATCGACGATCTGGGACCCGAAGATGTCGTCGTCTTGGACAACCAGGGTCGTCTCGACGCCACCGTCTGGGGCGACCTCCTGACTGTGACCGCCAGCCATCGAGGCGTTGCGGGTACGGTGATCGACGGCGTGTGCCGCGACATTGGCCGCAGTCTGTCGCTGGGGTATCCGATCTTCTCGCGCGGAAACTACATGCGTACTGGCAAAGACCGCGTTCAGGTCGAAGCCACCCAGGTGCCGGTATCGATCGGCGGCATCCGCGTCGAGCCGGGCGACTACCTGCTGGGCGACGGCGACGGATTGGTGATCGTGCCTGCCTCACAGATCGAGGCGGTCCTTCAGGCTGCCGAGAGCATCGAGCAGGCTGAAGACCGCATCCGCGAATCCGTCGAACAGGGCATGCCGCTGGTCGAGGCTCGCCGCCAGGTCGGATATCACGACTTGCAGCATCACGTCACCTCCGACGAACCGGAGGCAAAATGACAGACACCGCCCCTGAGTTCATCACCTCGGCCACCGCACACGAGGCAGCCGGCCGGATCGGCGCCCTGCCTTCGGCCATCAAGCCCTTGTCCCCCGCGATGCGCCTGACGGCCCCGGCCTTCCCGGTGTCCATGCCCGCCGGTGACAACCTGTGGATCCACCGGGCCGTCTACGCCGCGGAACCGGGCGACGTCCTGGTCGTCGCTGCGAACGATGGCTTCGAGTACGGCTACTGGGGCGAGATTCTCACCGTGGCCGCCCAGGCCCGGGGCCTTGCGGGCCTGGTGATCGCCGGCGGTGTGCGCGATTCCGAGCGCCTGATCGAGATCGGCTGGCCGGTGTTCTCCGAGCGGGTCTGCATCCGGGGAACGGTGAAAGACCCCGACGGCATCGGCAGCCTGGGCCAGCCGATCACCGTGGGCGATGTGACCATCAACCGCAGAGATCTGGTCATCGGTGACTGTGACGGCTTGGTCGTCATTCCAGCCGCCCGCGTCGAGGAGGTCAACCAGCACTCCATCGAGCGGGAAACTGCCGAAGCCGGGTACATGGATCGTCTCAGGGCTGGTGAGAGCACTTTGTCGATTTATCACCTTCCCTGATCACGCGGGCCTTCGGACCCACTACTACCTCTGCTGCGCGCACTCTTTCCGGTATCAAGATGCGCGCAGCAGAGGTTAGAAGCATGGAATATTTCAAGCAAGAATTCCAGGGACTCCACAAGGCAGTGGTATCTCTGCGATACCATCCGACTTCGGCTGCGGCCCTTCCTGGGCCTTTGAGAACGCTGTCCCGCACGGGGGCCAGCGACCATTTTTCACCCGCGAAATGAAATGGATGCCCCACAGAACCATGCCCTGACACCGGGTTCCATCGACCGACGAGTAAAATTGTCCCGCACAGTGGGTTTTTGATTATTGGAGCCATTGTCGGTGGGCAAATCCGGTGATAGCCTGGCGCTCTCGAGGGCCAACGTTGACTAGATTAGTTGTGAGACCTCACTGGGGCGACGAAGGCCGTATTGTTGTGGGGCATACCGATATTTCGGTCGTCCCCACTTGATTAGACCTCATTGGAAGGAGGCATCACAATGGCACGTGTCAAGGAATTGGCTTATGTTGTGTATGAGACAAGAGATCTGGCTGCATGGGAGGGGCTTGCTGTCGGTCTGTTGGGTATGGAGATTGGGAGCAAGACAGCAGATAGCCTGTCGCTGCGTACTGATGAAAAGGCACACCGGTGGTTGTTCGAACGGGGATCGGGCGACGACCAGGTGGCCAGTGGTTATTCCGTGGACAACGACCAGGACCTGGACGCCATCACGGCCAAGCTCCGGGCGAGCGGTTTCGAGGCCACCGAGGGTGACGCGGCGCTGGCCGCAGCACGCAAGGTTGACCGGATCGTGGTGACATCGGATCCGATGGGCAACCGCGTGGAATTGGTCACCGGCCTGGCCAATGCCGGCACTGACTTCCGTTCCGATCTCGTGCCCGGAGGCTACCTCACCGGAGTGTGCGGGGCCGGACACCAGTTCGTCCTGACGAAGAAGATCGAACGCGAAGACTACATGAACTACTACCATGGCATCTTGGGTTTCCGGATCAGCGACCGCATCGTCCAAGAGCTCGCTCCTGGTCTGGTCGCCGACGCCATGTTCTTGCACTGCAACCCGCGCCACCACACCATCGCCCTCGGCGAATTGCCGAGCGACAAGAGGATCCACCACTTCATGGTGCAGATGAACGATCGCACCGATTTCGGTACGGCCTGGGATCGTTGCCTGTCCAACGGGCACCCCTTCTTGATGACACTGGGCGGACATCCGAACGATCAGATGTTCAGCTTCTATCTGGAGACCCCCTCCGGGTTCGCACTCGAAGTCGGCTGGGGCGGCCTGACGATCGATGATGAGGCGACCTGGCAGTTCCAGACCTATGACCGGCTCGAAAGCTGGGGCCACCATCCCCAGGACAGAGAACTGGCCTGGCTGCAACAGTGCACCAGGGTACAAGCGTAAGGAGCATCAGATATGGCACTCGACCCCTCGACCATCTCCCACGAAGTTCGGACCAAAGACTGGACGATCCATTACAACGAAGTCGGAAGCGGCCATCCGGTGGTCCTCCTCCACGGTGGAGGCCCCGGTGCCACGGGGTGGAGTAACTATTCTCCCAATATAGAAGCCCTGTCACGCCATTTTCGGGTGATCGCTCCAGACATGCCTGGATGGGGCGATTCCAGCGAGGCCGACTTCGCCACCCTCGACTCGACTGAGGCGGTCAGCCAGTTGCTGGACGCCCTCGGCATCGAGAAAGCGGCCTTCGTCGGAAACTCAATGGGCGGGCACACTTCTATCCGGATGGCTGCCGAGCGACCTGAGCGGGTCTCCCACCTGATCACCATGGGAGCTCCGATCAAGCTCGGCACCATCCTCTTCGGCGCCGGCGGCGGGCCGACAGAAGGTCTCCGAGTCATGTACGAGGCCTACTCCGACCCCAGCCCCGCCGGGATGAAACGCCTTGTCGAAGTCATGGTGTACGACATCGCGCGTTTTGCGACACCCGAATTGGTCCAGCAGCGCTCCGAAGGAGCACTCAAGCGGCCAGAACACCTACGCAACGTCGTTGCGGCCGGCCTCAAGGCGCCGGTCTCTATTTGGATCCCCCCCTTCGACGTGGCCAAGATCACCGCTCCGGCGCTGTTGATCCACGGCCGCGACGACCGTGTGGTCTCGTTCGAGTCCACTTTGTTCATGGCGGCAAACATCTCCAATTCGCGAGCCGTCTTGTTCAACCGCTGTGGCCACTGGGCTCAGTTGGAACACGCCGATGAGTTCAATCGTCTCGTGACTGATTTCGTACTCAACAACTGAACCACCCACATCGACATCACCGAAAGGAATCCTTATGACAACTCACTACGACGCGGACGTGGCGGTTATCGGTTACGGACCGACGGCCCTCATCACCACGCTGACGCTGGCCAAGCAGGGCGCCAGCGTGATCGCTTTCGAAAAAGAAAAGAGCATCTATCCCAGGGCACGAGCCGTCACCGTGAATGACTGGACGGTGCGAATCTTCCAGGATCTCGGCATCGCGGATCGCATACTCAAGGTGATCGAAGCCCAACGCGGCCTGCGCTGGCTGACCTACGACGGCACCGAGATCATGCGCGTCATGCACCCCGAGAGCACTCTGGGGCACAACGTGCGGTTCTACAACATCTACCAGCCCACCATGGAAGCCGAGTTGAGGGCTGCGGGCGAAGAGATGTACGGCGACAGGATCACTGTTCATTACGGCGACGAGGTCACCGGGTTGGAGCAGGACGAAGACGGCGTGACCGTGACGTCCACCACTCCCGACGGCGGCACCCGTACCGTCCGGGCGAAGTATGTGGTCGGCGCCGATGGCGGTAAGAGCTTCACTCGCCGCCACATTGGCACGACGATGATCGGCGACGCGATGCCCAGCCTGTGGATCGTGGTCGACTGCTTCTCCAAGCGCTGGTGGCCGGACCGGGACTTCCTGACGTTCTGGAGCGACAAGGAGCGTCCCGTGGTGGATATCGCCTTGTCAGCCGGTGCTCACCGCTGGGAGTTGACACTCAAGCCGACGGAGTCCGAGGCGGACTACCAGACAGAGGACCAGGTCTGGCCCTTGCTCGAAGCCATCGGTCACAACAAAGACGACATGACTATCCATCAATGGGCGTTCTACTACCACGCTGCCCAGATCGGAGACCACTGGCGTCAGGGCAGGATCTTCCTGGCCGGGGATGCTTGCCATTTGACAAGGCCATTCGCCGGTGCTGGTATGCAGACAGGCATGCGCGACGGACACAACCTCGGTTGGAAGCTGGGCCGTGTCATCTCTGGCGAGTTGGATCCCGCCTGGTTGGACACCTACGAGGCCGAGCGCAAGCCCAATGCCAAGTACTTCATCGACTTGGCCGTCGTCTTGGGCAAGGTGATCGAGCAGACCGCCACACCCCAGGAGATGTCGTGGCTGAACGACCCCGATCCGTCCTTCGTCGTCACTCCTTGGGAGCCGGCTCTGAACCGTCCGCCCGTCCTCGAAG
>WRFP01000058.1 GCA_009778725.1 Propionibacteriaceae bacterium | reverse complement strand
GGTGGGTTCGCCAACTGGGCCAAGGTCAACATCCGCTGGGTCAAGTCCGACGACTGCGAGACCGAAGAGGGCGCCAGGAAGCGCCTCCAGGATGTGCATGGCGTGGTTGTGCCCGGCGGTTTCGGCATCCGGGGGGTCGAGGGCAAGATCGGCGCCATCAAGTACGCCCGGGAGCATCGGATCCCCATCTTGGGGATGTGTCTGGGCCTGCAGTGCATGGTGATGGAAGTGGCCCGCGACCTGGCGGGGCTGGACGGGGCGGCCTCGACTGAGTTCGATCCCGAGACCGCGTACCCGGTGATCGCCACGATGGCCGAACAAGTGCAGATCATCTCCGGGGACGGGGACATGGGTGGCACGATGCGGCTGGGGGCCTACCCGGCTGACCTGGTCAAAGGATCCAAGGTCGCGAGTTTATACGGCACGACCCGGGTCAGCGAGCGCCACCGGCACCGGTACGAGGTCAACAACGCGTACCGGGCTCAATTGGAACAGGCGGGGTTGATCATTTCCGGCACGTCTCCGGATTCTTCTCTGGTCGAATTCATCGAATTGCCCGAAGAGATGCACCCCTTCTTCGTCGCGACTCAGGCCCATCCGGAGTTGAAATCACGCCCGACCAAACCACATCCATTGTTTGTGGGGTTGATTCAGGCAGCGGTGGCCGCTACTCAAGATGTCTTGCTTCCCAGTGTGCCGGGCCGCAAGGGATGACAACCCAGTACGGTAGAGCCCACCGTCTTGGAGGAGGAGGTTCCCATGGGTTTGGCCGATGAGCCACTCGAGTGGCCGTGCACCCGGGTGGAGACCACCGAGGGGATCTTGATGGATTTCGTCGTCGACCAGGTGTCCACGCCCGAGGGCGGGAGCATGGTCCGCAACTACCTGCGCCATCCGAACTCGGTGGGCGTGATCGCTCTGGACGATCAGGGCCGGGTGGCCATCGAGCGGCAGTACCGCCATCCCGTACGGCGTCGGCTGATCGAGGCGCCGGCAGGCCTGTGTGATTCTGACGGCGAGGACCTGACCCACACGGCACAACGAGAATTGGCTGAAGAACTGGGGCTGGCGGCGTCGACGTGGTCCGTCTTGGTGGACACGTACACCACACCGGGATGCTCCACCCAGGCCACGCGGGTCTTTCTTGCCCAAGGTTTGCGCCAGATCCCTCGCCCCAAGGGTTTCGTCTTGGAGGATGAAGAGGCTGACATGGCCGTCGACTGGGCGAGCCTCGACGACCTGGTGGATGCCATCTTCGCCGGAACGATCATGAACCCCACCTTGATCACGGGAGTCTTGGCTCTGCGCGTGGCCATGTTGACCGGCACGGTCTCCGATTTGCGACCCGCGTGATCTAAAATTCCCTCCACTGCGTCTGGATGTCGTGTGTGGTGCCACCTGCCCGATCAGTGGAACAAAGAATATAGGTATTTGCTTTTCCATATACTTCAGTTCCATGCAATCTCGTCAGCCGAGCGACTCGTTCAACGAGTGGCGCCAGCGCACAGGTCGTATTCCACCTAGTCAGCCGCAGGTTCCAGAGCCCAGTGCGCCTGTTCAACCAGGAGTGTCCATCCCGGAACCCTTCGCCGAAGACCAGCCGGAGCAGGTGCCGTCGGATGTTCGACCACCTGATCAGCCACGATCTCACAGTCTTGAGTCACTTGCCCCGATGTCAGCCGAGGACCTGGGCTCGCACACAGAACTGACCAACTACCCGCAGGTTTCCCTTGAGGCCCAGACCGGGTATCCGTTCTCCACTGTGGCCCCGCCCAAACCGTCCCTGACATTCAGCGTGACCTTCTCCAATGTCTTCCAGATCCTCAAAACCAGGTTCGGCCCCATGTTTGTTCTGGGGCTGTGTACGCAGCTTGTCTACGCCGTGGTGAGGAATCTGCTGACCTCCGGGTCGTACTCGGTGGTCTCCCAGTGGACGTCAGTGGGATCCGTCAGCTTCCCAGCCGTCGGCGGCACAGGAATGTGGATCACCTCCACGGCGACCATGGCTGTCACGATGTTCATCATGCTCCCCGTGACGTGGTGGGCTTCCCTCGCCATGTGTGTCATGGCCGAGGGGGAACTGTCCGGCCGGCGACTCACCATCGGCCAAGCCCTGAGAACTTCCCTGACACCGCTGGGATCCCTCGTACCGTTCATCGTCCTCTTCGTTGTCGGTGGCGCAGTGGTGGGAATGGGTTCCCTGTGGCTGGTCGTTGGGTTCTTGTCGAGTCACGACTCAGCGGCCATGCTGGGGTTCGCTGTCTTGATCGTCTTCGTCACATGGGTGGTCGGTCTGGTCGGGTTGCTGTGGCTGTCAGTCAAGCTCTTGATCACCTTTCCGGCCATGGTCGTGGAACATGTGCCTACGCGCCGTGCCCTGTCGCGCAGTTGGCGGATCACTCAGGGTTCCGGGTGGTCAATTTTCGCGATGCTCATCGTGATCAATATCGTCTCGGTGATCGCGAGTTATATCGTCACTCTGATCGCCTCCGCGATCTTCTCACTGTCCGGCTCTCCGGTGACCACCAGCGGTGTCACATGGTGGGCCAGGCTGGGTGTGTCACTCGTACTGTCGGCTGTGATCTCGGGAATTGTGATGGCCGTCACGTCGATCCTGTCCCAGGTGGTGTACCGGGACAGAGTGGGATACCTCCCGGCCTGACCATCCGAGAGGGCTCCGGTTCTGGTTCCAGGTCGCGCCGATGTGAGGGATCGTCGCCAGAACGAGTCGTGAACCAGCGTCGGTGTCCTACAGTGGGACCATGACCACCTCGGCAGACGCAATGGCTGAGCAGGTACGGGCCTATCTCGATCATCTCAAGGTCGAGCGCGGCCTGTCCGCGCACACGATCGCCGCGTACACCCGGGATCTGGGCCGTTACCGCGAGTACCTGGCTGGTGTGGGCATCACCGAACCGGACCAGATTAATCAGGCGATGGTTGCCGGTTTCCCCGTCTACCTGACCGGACAGGGTCTGGCAGCCGCATCGGTGGGGCGGATGACGGTGGCCGTACGGGGTCTGCACCGGTTCTGGGCGGAGGAGGGCAGGTCCGCCGACGATCCCGCCCACGAGGTGTCCCCGGTCGCGCCGGGCCAACGCCTGCCCAAGGCGCTCACCCTCGATCAGGTCACCGCGCTCCTGCGGGCCACGGGTGGATGTCTTCCGGGAGCCTCGCCAGAACAGCTGTGCGACCAAGCCCTGGTCGAGGTCCTCTACGGTACTGGTGCACGTGTCTCCGAAATTCTGGCTCTGCGCGTGGAGGACGCCACACGGACCTTGTCCGACGTGGCACTGGGACTTCGGCTGTGGGGCAAGGGCGGCAAGGAGCGTGTGGTTCCCCTCGGGTCGTACGCCCGCGATGCCGTGCAGGCATGGCTGGTCCGGGGACGCCCACAGGTCGCGGGACTGGCCGCGACGCCGAGCCCGGCCCTGTTTCTCAATTCCCGGGGCCACCCCTTGTCCCGGCAGAGCGCCTTCAACCGGATCGAAGCCCTGGGAACCCGGGCCGGGATCGACCAGCCGGTCTCCCCCCACACCCTGCGCCACACCTACGCCACCCACCTGATCGACGGCGGCGCCGACATCCGAGTCGTCCAGGAGTTGTTGGGGCACTCTTCAGTGGCGACGACACAGATCTACACTCTTGTCACAGTCGACCACCTGCGTGAGGTCTACCGGGCCAGCCATCCCAGGGCCCAATTCCCGCCCGGGGAACGACCACTGTGATTCCTGAACCGGGTACGCACCGCAACAGTGATCAACACAGCGATTCTTGAAGCTTTACGCAGGGTCATCATTGTGTCAGCCCTTATTGGTACTGCTGAAACGGGAACACCTATCGAGAGCACAACTCTAAAGCTGGGAGAGAAAGAAATCCTTGGTGCCTCGACAACGATTCCATAACAATCCGACAAGCACGGGCCCACTTCACTGCTGACGAGTAGTACCTCATGAGCGTAATACGAGCAAGTGCTTGCGGTCCGCCGGACGCAGAGCAGCTTCGATTCGGGTGTCCAGGGTGACCAGCCGCGCATTATGCGAGGCAGCGATAGCCAGCAGGTGAAGGTCAGTTACCTGCCCGTAGCCGGTGAGAGCGTACATGAAAGGGGTCTCCGCGAGATTGCGCGTGTCATCGGGCCAAACGACAACCCCGGGCGCTGCGAGCAGGGCAGATAGTGCAAGCTTGGCCGACGCCGGGTCCGGATGCGCATTAAGCGTCGGGTTGAACACCATCCGCAGCAGACCAGATTGCGTGATCGGGGTCGTCGCCACGGAATCAGCCTGATCGAACCATTCCCGGGCGATGAGCTTGTGCGGATGGCCGCTCAAGTGAAGGGCTGTAAGCACGTTGACGTCAGGCAGATCAATCGTCATTGAGCGCTGCCTCGATCATCTCGTCTGTCAAGGGGCCAGGCGAGGTGAAGTCGACTAGGTAACTGCTACGAGGACGCGCGGTCACGGCCTCGCTCGCAAGTGCGACCATTATCGCGCTGGCCGGACGCCCCGGCCACCTGGCCCGCCCGGCAGCGATGATCTGATCGACCTGTGGTGTGCGGGTAATAAGCACCCGCGGGTATGTCGTTGGCATACAGCCAGTGTATCACGTTCTGTATATTTGGTGAATCACTTGCGAATCATCACTGCACCCAACGCCCGGATGATCGACTCTATCCACACGGCCCTGGCCGCGAGATATGGAATTTGATCATCAAAGCGTCCAAAACACCCCGAAAAATGAGTAGATTCCATATCTCGCGTGCGACAGACTCGCGTGTCGACACACCAGATCGACCACCCGTGGCAGTTCACCCGAGACCATCCCAGGACAGGCGAAACCCAGACGAACCGGAAACGCTCCTACCTGTATCTGTATTACAACCCGGTCAAGTCCTTTCAGGTGGTGGAATTTCGTGTCTGTCAGAAGGGAGCCTCCTCTTGTTGCTACCCAATCTGCCACGCTTGTGTCGTCCTTCGAAGTTATCGAAACGTACCCCTCTGGTGAGAGATCGCATTGAGCTTGACACAATTGAAACCTGCTGGTCACAATCACTTGAACTTTTCCCGACGCGGATGGGTTGGTGATCCCAGAAGACTGGGCCAACGCCGCCGCCATGGCCTGACGCACGTTAGCACGTGCCGCTGGTTTTGCCCTGGATCGTCTCAAGGATTTCGCTCGCAGTGTGTAACCGCGTCCGGGACGCGTCATAGTCTCTACTCCAGGCTAGGCAGGTTCCGATGTAGGCGTTCACCTCGAAGTAAGCCCCGCTGGCGATGAGTTTGTCCTGCAAGTCCAAAAGCCACGACACATACTGATCGTCACTGTCGGCCTGCTGCAGCGTCACCTTGATCATGTTCCTGACCGTTGACGTCTTGATGAACGTGTCGAGTGGTGTTGATGAGTCCCACTTCTTGACCGTCATCTGAAAGTCGATGTTCACTTCGCAGGAGGTCAGATAGGTCAAAGGTGCGCAGGCCGCTTTCGCCATGGCCTCAATCTGATCCTTGTACAAGTACTGGGCGAAGTCATCCATCACTGTGCCACCGGCCTGTTTAACCCCCGCCTGAGTCTTCTTCGCCGGCTGATCGACCGGTGCCACTGTTGCGATGAACCACACCGGGTCCGAATTAGGCGAACTTGGCGGCCCGACCACCTCGAACGCCATCCCATACTTGTTCTGCAGAGCTTGGAGCAGGTAAGCCTGCCCACCGGCGGAATCGGTGAATACCGGCTTTGGCAGCAGTCCGGCACAACCCGACAATATGATCGACAACAAACCAGCGGCCACGATGAGCACCACCTTCCTGAGTCTGTTCATCATTGCCCCCATGTGAACGATATCTGGCTTCCCGACACAGACAGGTTAGTGATCCCAGGAGACTGGGCCAACGCCGCCGCCATAGCCTGCCGAACGTTCGGGTCATCGACATAGAGGGTATCCTGCTGGTATAAGTCGCTCTTCGACTCACCGGTGGATGTTCTGATTGCCAGGTTCCAGAAGTGCTTGCCGTTGTCGGCATATGTGCCCGTGTCGTTGTGGATGAGTGGTGTTGTTGGGTCGCTCTTCGAATACAAGTTCTGCACCATGCGGATCTGATCTTGAGGGTCGACGGTGGCGCTGTTTCCATTGTTCACTGTCTCGACCCGCACGGGACCCTGCCATCATTATCAGTCCAGAATGGAATGCCTTCGGCTGGATGCTCCCGAAACCACTGAGGCACCTCAGAGAAATTCTCCTGGTTCCTGTTGGCGCTGGTCAGCGAGTCCAAGCCCATGAGGAGCATTGTTGGATGGATGTTCACTGGTTATTCTCGGCTAACTCATCACAGTGTGATTTCCGTACAAAATGAGCAAAACGAGGACTGCTGACTCCGAATAAACTATAGTTCTTACGGGCTGTATTGAGACTTTCCTCATTTGCACCACCTCCGTAATCCGGATCATCCTCCTGCACGGTGTCATTCTCCCAGTAGCATACGGGACAGACATGATAGATCCGAGCATCACCTTCTGGCATCGTGTAGTTTCCGCAGCATGGGCATTTACTTCGCATCAATCATCCAATCGACTAACTTTCGTCCAGGTTGTCCATCGAAATAGGCTTGCGCATCGCTGGGCGTGAAGGCTCTGACGGCGAGAAGTGTTCGTAGTCGGCAGGTGGTGAATCCTCGGACGACATTACATCGCTTGCGAATCATGTTCGTCTCTGTCGTGTTGTGCTCGTTGAAAAGCGATGCCTGCCGGAGTGAACGTGAATGATTCCCAGAATGGACCAGGTGTTTCGCGACGCACAGCCAGGAGTACGGGTGATTCGGGATCGGCGCCGGTGCCAAGGGCTTTGTCATTGTGGATGCTGGCGAAGTGCAGACAGATCAAACCACGGTCTCGCGTGGGCGGAGCATAGGCGATGGTGTGAGGGAATCGATGGTTGCTTCCGCCGAAACGTATTGAGGGGGTTCCGAATTCGCGGTCAATGTCAGTCAACTGGTAGTCACGATTCTTCCAGTGATCACCGGCCGGATTCAAACGGTCGTACTCTTCGTCGGATACGCATCGATCCACCAGGAGCCACCCATGTCGCCAGGCGACCTCTGCATACACAGACGCGACTGCCGCATTGTTGTCGTACGTAGGCATGATTCGTGTGAAGGCGCCTGTGACTCCTGTCGACACGAACACCTCCCTTGTGACCAGGCCTGTCTGTTCCTGCGTCCACACTTCCTCCAGTCCTTCTTGGAATGCGACAGCGTCCATGTATATCCGCAGTGCGACTTCTCCACCGTACATAGACGAGCGTCGTAGCGCCTGGTTCAGTCGTTTGAGATGATATTCCCGCAGTCTCCTGAGTTCCGAGGACGAGTCACAATACTCGTTCTTTTCGATTCTCTGTGTAGTGTTCACAATTTCTTCCTCACAGGTCGTCACTGTCCACGGGCCGACCTAGAAGCCCCACTGGATAGCGTCTGCATACTCAAACATGGCCTTGTAGTCGGCAATGGTCATACCCTCGGGGCCAGTGGTGCCATCGTATACATATCCACCCTTAACAACAACATCGTGGTAGTACCACGGATCTGGACCAGTATTGTTCGTAGACGGACCCAAGAAACGGCCAGTTTCAGGCGTTATCCTGTGGATCTCTCCTCACTCGCGACGCAAGCGATCGGTGTATCCGGGCTTGAGTCCTATTCTCGCCCGGGGAGCGACCACTGTGATTCCACAACCGGGTACGCGCCGGTAGAATGGCTGAGATTGACCTCGCGACCGCGCGGGGAGGAAGCCGGGCAAGTGATGAACCTTCTGGACAGTATCCTCCACATGGGGGAGGGCAAGCTCATCAAACAGTTGCAGCATGTGGCTGACCAGGTGTCGGGGATCGAGGACGACTATCTGGCGATGAGCGACGAGGAACTGAAGGGGCAGACAGCAGACTTTCGTACTCGCTTCGAGAACGGGGAATCCCTCGACTCACTCATGCCGGAGGCTTTCGCCACGGTTCGCGAGGCCTCCCGGCGCGTTCTGGGCAAGCGACATTTCGACGAGCAGATCATGGGCGGGGCGGCACTGCACATGGGGACCATCGCCGAGATGAAGACCGGCGAGGGCAAGACTCTCGTGGCGGTGCTGCCGTCCTACCTCAATGCCCTGTCTGGCAAGGGTGTTCACGTGGTGACAGTCAATGACTACCTGGCCAAATTCCAGTCTGAGCAGATGGGTCGTATCCACCATTTTCTGGGGATGGAGACCGGTGTGATCCTGGCCCAGATGTCGCCGGAAGAGCGACGGGTCGCCTACGGAGTCGACATCACCTATGGTACGAACAATGAATTCGGTTTCGACTATCTTCGCGACAATATGGCTTTGCGACTGGATGATTGTGTACAACGGGGCCACAATTTCGCGATCGTGGACGAGGTCGACTCCATCCTCATCGACGAGGCTCGTACTCCGCTGATCATCTCGGGTCCCTCGGAGGAAAACAACCAGTGGTACCCCGAGTTCGCGCGCATCGCCGAGTCACTGCGTCGCGACGACCATTACGAGGTGGACGAGAAGAAACGTACTGTCGCCGTGTTGGAACCGGGGATCACAGCCGTGGAGCGCCGACTGGGCATCGAAAACCTCTATGAGTCGGCCAACACCCCCCTGATTTCTTTCCTCAACAACGCGCTGAAGGCCAAGGAACTCTACAAGCGCGACAAGGATTATGTCGTCACCGACGGGGAGGTCCTGATCGTCGACGAGTTCACCGGGCGTACCCTGATCGGGCGGCGCTATTCGGAGGGCCTGCACCAAGCCCTGGAGGCCAAAGAGTCGGTCGAGATCAAGGCGGAGTTCCAGACCCTGGCGACCATCACCTTGCAGAACTATTTCCGCATGTACGAGAAGTTGTCTGGCATGACGGGCACGGCCAAGACCGAGGAATCTGAGTTCCAGAAGATTTATGGGTTGCGCGTGCTTCCCATCCGTACGCACCTGCCGATGATCCGCGAAGACAAGAAGGATTTTGTCTACCGGACCGAGACCGCCAAGTTCGACGCCATCGTGGCCGACGTGGTCACCCGCAACGACAACGGACAACCGGTCCTGATCGGCACAGCGTCGGTGGCCAAGTCCGAGGAACTGGCCCGCCGGCTCAAACTGGCCGGGGTGCCGCACCAGGTGTTGAACGCCAAGCAGCATGCTCGTGAGGCCGCCATCGTGGCCCTGGCCGGTCGCAAAGGGGCAGTGACAGTTGCCACCAACATGGCAGGCCGTGGTACGGACATCATCCTGGGCGGCAACCCGGAGTTCCTGGCCGACGCCCTGCTGCGCGAACGCGGGCTGGACCCGGTGGAAACCCCGGACGAGTACGAAGCTGCGTGGCCGAAGGCCGTTGAGGAGATCACCGAGCAGGTCGCGGCCGAACATGATGAGGTGGTCGAGGCTGGGGGGTTGTACGTCGTCGGTTCGGAGCGTCACGAGGCCCGCCGTATCGACAACCAGTTGCGCGGGCGGTCCGGGCGCCAGGGAGACCCGGGGGAGTCGCGGTTCTACCTGTCTTTGCAAGACGACCTGATGCGCCTGTTCAAAGGCGACATGGTCGATTGGTTCATGCGAGCCCTGAAAGTGCCGGACGATGTGCCGATCGAGGACAAGCGGATCACCAAGATGATCCAGAACGCCCAGGAACAGGTCGAGGCCCAGCACTTCGACACCAGGAAGAACGTCCTCAAGTACGACGATGTCATGAACCGCCAGCGCTTCGTCGTCTACCAGGACCGCCGCCGCGTCCTCGAAGGGGCCGACATCGAAGACCAACTGCGTGAGACGGTCACCAAGGTCGTCACCGAGTACGTCGAAGGGGCGACGGAAGGCTACGTCGAAGACTGGGATCTGGACCAGTTGTGGGCGCAGATGAAGACGCTGTACCCGGTCAAGGTCAAAGAATCTGACTTCACCGACGACGATGTCGACCAGAAGCAGCTCGTCGAGACCTTCGTCGAGGATGCCCAGGCGGCCTATGACACCCGTGAGGAAGAGGTGGGGGAGGAGACCATGCGCGTTGTCGAGCGGCAGGTCTTGCTCACCGTGATGGACCGCAAGTGGCGCGAGCACCTGTACGAGATGGACTACCTGAGGGAGGGCATCGGGCTCAGATCCATGGCACAGCGCGACCCGTTGATCGAGTATCAGCGCGAGGGCGCGGGCATGTTCGCAGAGATGATGGACTCCGTCATGGAAGAAGTGGTGTCGTTCCTGTTCCGCATCCAGGTGCAGAAAGCCGAACCGGCTCCGGCCCCCGAACCTGAGACCGAAGAGGCGAAGACGCGCCGTGAGATCCGTCGCAAGGCCCGCCAGGCCCTCGCCGCCGAAGAGGCGGCTGCCCGCTCCGAGATCAACATCACTGCCAATGGCGTCCTCGCGCCCGTGGCCCAGCGCAGCGAACTGATCATGAAGGCTGCCCCGGCTGTTCAGTCGGCTCAGACGGCATCCTTGCGCGAGTCGCGCCCCGGGGCCTCGGGACGGCGCAACAAGAAGAAGCGCTAGTCAGACCGATCAACCACGCTCGCCCAGACAAGTCGAGCTGTCTGTCTCCCAGTCTCGTACTCACCCCATGACCAGGTCGGTGCACGCCCACTGATTGTCACGCTGGGTGACCCTCAGGGCAGCGGCGTAGTCCAGATGATCCGTACTCAGCCTGATCGTGACTTCGGCGCAGGTCTCGGACATCGGTTGCACACGCACCGAGGCAAGGCGCACTCGCGTCCCCTGGAGTTGCGGCAGGCGCCCGGACAACACTTTCACGCACGACGGGTCGAACCAGGTCTCCACCTGGCTGAGGCGGCGCTGACCGTCGAGAGTCTCGGCGATGATGTGGGCGAACCGTGCCGACACCATCCGCAGGGTCCGGTGGCAGTTCTGAAGCATCGTGGCATCTGAGACATGCGGGTGCCCGGCCGCGGGTGGCCCCGCGTCAGTCAGGGTGGTGTCGGACCAGGTGACGGCTGGGATCGGTGTGTAGGCGGCGGACGGGTCCCCTTCCACCAGTGGTGGTGGGTCCTGGCTGAGACAACTCAGCCCTGTTTCGGGGTCCCACTTCCAACCCGGAGGTTGGCAGGGGGTGTCGACCAGGGCGGAGGTGGCTGTGGATGGATCGCGCATGGATCCACTCTCCAGCCTTGCTCGGCGTCAGTGCAATGGGGAAGGGCCGAAGATGTGGATAACTTCAGCAGAATCCTGTAGCTCACAGATTCTCATCCATGGTTCTTCGCCCGAATGCACCGCTTAGGCCAGGTCGTGTTCGGCCAACCACTTATTGCCCAGGACCTCGGACGACTTGACCAGCTTCGACAGGTACGACTCAGCCATCTCTTCCAACTTCTTACCGAAGATGGGGATGCTGACGGTGAACACGGCGTCGTAGTCGATCACGCATCCGGTGGGTGTGGGGTGCAAAATGAGTGGGCCGTCGAGGGCGGCGGGCAGCCCGGACAGGGCGAAGATCATCCGGCCTGTGCGCGATCCGTCCTCGGCGGCGGGTTCCCAGGTCAGGGTCTCGATAATGTCCATGGTGGGGCCGAGGAACATTCCGACGCCTTCGGGTGAGGCAACGGTGAGAGTCGCTTGGAGCCCCCCGTCGACAAGTTCGGTGGTCACCTTCTGCGCGTCGAGTTTCGTACCGAGGTACTTCGCGAAGTCAGGATTGATGAGCATCTTCGCGACCGGGTCACACGGTGCGATGTACGTCAGTGAAGAAGTGATCTGCATACCCCTATGCTAGACTACCGAAGTTCTCTTTCAGACCTCCCACATCGTTTTTTCGCTTCGCTGTGGACGGTGGCGGGGACGCTCAGGAAAGAAAACGACTCATGTGTCCCCAGTGACTTGAGGAGGCCGCTCGTGGAGATGGTTGTGGACGGTGTTCGCGTCCATTACGAGGTCCAGGGAACAGGCCCGGTGGTCGTCCTCCTCCACGGATGGGGATCCAACCTGACATTGTTCGATCCTGTGGCCCAGATCCTCGCCACGAAGTATCGCGTCGTACGCCTGGACTTCCCCGGTTGTGGGACGAGCAGCGAGCCCAGTCAGCCGTGGGGGATGGATGAGTACGTCCATTTCACCGCGGGTTTCATCTCCGCGATCTGCCGCGACGGATCAGCGGAGCCGGTCGACTGCGCGCAACCGATCATCGTCCTGGGGCACTCGCACGGCGGCCGGGTTGCCATCCGCCTGGCGACCGACCCCGGCCTGCCCTTCACTGTTGCCAAGATGATCCTGGTAGACTCGGCGGGCATCCTTCCGCATCGGTCCTTGTCGTACCATCTGCGCGTCAGATCCTACAAATTGGGCAAGGCTGTTCTGAAGTGGAAGCCGGTCGCAGCCGCGTTTCCCGAAGCCCTGGCCAGTTTGCAGTCGACGATGGGGTCGACCGACTATGCGGCCGCCTCACCGGTGATGCGGGGTTCGCTGGTCAAGGTCGTCAACACCGACCTGCAACCTCTCTTGCCGCTCGTGCGTGCTGAGACCTTGTTGATCTGGGGCGAACTGGACGCCGAGACGCCAGTGTCGGATGGCCGGATCATGGAACAAGCGATTCCAGGATCCGGATTGGTCGTCCTTCCCGGCGCGGGCCACTATTCCTTCTTGGATCAGGCCTATACTTTCGGGAAGGTGCTTGAGTCCTTCCTCCAGATAGGCTGAACATGTGGGTTGTC
>WRFP01000057.1 GCA_009778725.1 Propionibacteriaceae bacterium | reverse complement strand
CCCAAACCGGCATTCGGCGCCCTCACCCAGCTGACCACAATGACCAATGGCCGTACTGGCAGCCAGCAATGGACGAACCTGAGCGGCTTGGCGAACCTGAATGTCGACAAATTCGACGGCTCCGGCACGAACACCGATGTGTACGTCGTCTGGTCACAGTCCGGTACTCAACAAGTCTCGCTCAATGTCGGCGCTGATGATGTCACCGTGTACGACCCGTACGGCAATGTGGTTCCCACCACCGTCACCGACGGATCGGTCTCCGTCACCGTGGGCGAAAACCCGATTGTCGTCGAGGGCCATTTCACCGTCGATCCGACCGCCAGCAGTACCGGGCCGACAAGCCTGGTTCCCCCGATCTTCACTGTGGCCAACGCCACGAGCATCTCCGGTACGGCCCCGTCCGCGACACAGGTGAAGATAACATACCCCGTGATGGCCAGCGGTGTCGCCAGCACAGAGTCGGTCACCGCCCTGGCCAATGCCCAGGGCACCTGGATCCTGACCACGCCCGAAGACGCTGTCAGCGGCCAGATCACGGCAGTGACCGTCGACCCGACCGCCGGTGAATCGTCTGTGACGACTGGCACCCTCGACGTGGATGTGCCCGACGCCCCGGTCGTCAGCCACGCCGACGACACCCAGATTTCCGGCACGGCTGAACCCGGCAGCACCGTCAAGGTGGAGGATTCCGCCGGTACGATCCTGGGTACAACAACAGCCAATGATCAAGGGGCCTGGTCAATCCCGACTCCATCCCAGGCTGTGGCAGGGACGATCACCGTCACCGCCACCGACCCCGCCGGCAACGAGTCACCCGCCACCACGGCCACCCTGATCCTGACCCAGCCGACCGGCCCCACAACCGGCCCGACCACACCAACCGGCCCGACCACGGGACCCACCACACCGACTCAGCCAACCACAGCCCCCACAACCCCGACTCAGCCGACGACAGCTCCGACTACGCCGACTCAGCCGACGACCGCGCCGACGACTCCGACTCAGCCGACGACCGCGCCGACGACTCCGACTCAGCCGACCACTGCGCCGACGACTCCGACTCAGCCAACGACAGCGCCGACCACTCCGACTCAGCCGACCACCGCGCCGACGACTCCGACTCAGCCAACGACAGCGCCGACCACGCCGACTCAGCCAACGACAGCGCCGACGATTCCGACTCAGCCGACGACAGCGCCGACGATTCCGACTCAGCCGACGACAGCGCCGACGATTCCGACTCAGCCGACCACGGCGCCCACGATTCCGACTCAGCCAACGACCACTGCTCCGACGACTCCGACTCAACCAACCACAGCTCCGATCGGGCCAACTGTTCCGACCTCGCCGACCGAGCCCACGACAACGTCGACTGGTCCGACCGAGCCCACCACGGCGCCGACGACTCCGACTCAGCCGACCACCGAACCGACCAATCCGAATCAGCCGACCACGGCACCCACAACGCCCAATCAGCCGACGACAGCGCCAACCACCCCGACTGAGCCAACAACCGGACCGAATCAACCGACCACGGCACCCACTACGCCGAACCAGCCGACGACGACGCCAACCAACCCGACGACGCCGACGGTTGCGCCAACCGGTCCGACGGCGCCGACGACGACTGCGACGGGTCCGACTGAGCCATCCGGTCCGACTGCCCAGACCACAGTTCCGACTGGTCCGACCGCGCCGACCAGCGCTCCGACAACCCCGACTGAGCCGACTGAACCAACGACTGAACCCATGACGCCGACGGAACCGACCACGGAACCGACCAGCCCGGCTGCGCCAGCGACTGAACCTTTGACGCCGACTGAACCGACGACTGAACCGACCGGTCCGACTGCGCCGGCCACGGCTCCGACCGGCCCGTCTGCGCCAGCGACTGAACCTTCGACGCCGACTGCGCCAGCCACGGCTTCGACTGGTCCGGCAACGCCGACAACTGGTCCGGCAGCGTCGACGACTGCACCGACTGGTCCGGCTGCGCCGGCCACGGCTCCGACCAGTCCGGCTGCGCCGGCGACTGAACCTTTGACGCCGACTGAGCCGACGACGGCCCCGATGGGTCCGACTGCGCCGGCCACGGCTCCGACCGGCCCGGCTGCACCGGCGACTGAACCTCTAACACCGACTGCTACGACGACGGCCCCGACGGGTCCTGCTGCGCCCGCGACCGGGCCGACAAGTGTGACTCAGCCCTCCGGCCCGACTCAGCCCGCGACTACGCCGACTCAGGCGACCACGCCGACTCAACCGACGACCGAGTCGACTGCACAGACTCAGCCGACCACCGCCACCACCGGGCCGACACCGGCCACGACCCCCACGGTCCCCTCGCCCTCCACGTCTCCCGAATCCACGGTTACCCACACCGTGAAGGTCGCCGTCTCAGGTCGTACGTACACCTTCGTGGGTACCGGATTCGACCCCGGTGAACAGGTATTGGCCCAAGTCAAGTCAGACACCGTGAACCTGCCCGTCCAGGTGGCCGGTCCTTCGGGCACAGTCACCTTCACCTGGACCATGCCCGACGGATTCCCCGCCGGCACCCATCAGATCCTCCTGACGGCAGCCTCCGGAACAACATCCGCCGAATTCACCGTACCCTCCTCGGGTTCCGGTGGGACGAACGCCCCAACCGGCGGTACCTCGGCCAACACATGGTCATTGCTCGCATTGGCGGCACTGTTCATGCTGGCAGGTCTGGCAATCCTCGCTGTCCGTTTCTTCCGTACTCGAGCCTGAATCATTGACGAAGGTCAAGATCGGGACTGACGCTTCCCGTACCAGACCATTAGACTGAGCAAATCTGGCCGACAGGAGAAGCATCATGATCACGTTCACCTTGCCCGGGACCACGCTGGCCGTGTCGAATATCGTGGCGGGAATGATGAGGATCGCCGACCTGTCCGATGACGCGATCCGTACGCTGGTCGACACGGCGCTGGACCAAGGCATCACCGTGTTCGACCACGCGGACATCTATGGGGGTGCCTACCACCGTTGTGAGGAGAGGTTCGCCAACGCCGTGAAGTGGACGCCATCCGAGCGCGAGCAGGTGGTCTTGCAGACCAAGTGCGGGATCGCCCGCGATGACTTGGGCTCGTACTTCGATTTCAGCTACCAGCACATCGTGACCGCGGTGGAGGCGTCCCTGAGGGCGCTGAACACCGACTACATCGACATCCTTCTGCTCCATCGCCCTGATGCCCTGGTCGAGCCCGAGGAGGTCGCGGCGGCGTTCGACGAGTTGGCCGATTCAGGCAAAGTACGCCAGTTCGGCGTCTCCAATCACACCCCGGGACAGATCTCGCTGCTCACCAAGTTTGTCCGCCAGCCCATCGTCGCCAACCAAGTACAATTGTCCATCACTCATTCTCCCCTGATCGCCCAGGGCATCGCGATGAACATGGCCTCAGAAGACCAGTCGATCAGCCGCGACTCGGGCCTGATCGACTATTGCCGCCTGAACGACATCACCCTCCAGGCCTGGTCGCCCTTCCAGAGCGGCTTCTTCACCGGTGTCTTCCTCGACGATCCCCAGTACGCCGACCTCAACCACGTCCTGGAAAAACTAGCCGACAAGTACGACGTCACCCCCACCGGTATCGCCACAGCCTGGATCACCCGCCACCCAGCCCGCATGCAGGTTGTCCTGGGCACGACCAACCCGCAACGATTGACCGAAGCTGCAGCCGGTTCCCAGGTTGAGCTCACCCGCAGCGAGTGGTACCAACTCTTGCGTGCGGGGGGACACATCATCCCATGAACAAATTCACATAGTCCCTACTCGGGAGAAAAAATGTCGAATGACTTCGGCATATATTTCATCTCGCTCGGATGTCTGATAAGTCCCATTGACAAGTTGTAATCACGATATATGATGCAAGGGAAGGCTACTGTCGTAGGGGAGCGAACCCGCGCTCGTACGGCATGGGGGGTTATCATGAGTCAGATACGTCGTTTCACCAACAATTCTCGCCGGGTAGGGTCGGCGTCAGCCGGATTTCTCGCAGCACTTGTCCTTGTCTTCGGGATGATCTCCCAGGGGCAGTACGCCCTGGCGGCACCCGATGCGCCAGCCAATGGGGGCCTGACCGTGACATCGAGCCAACCATTGTTCACCCCAGACACGTATCCCCGGGTCGACGGGTCGACGGCGACCATTCCTTTGGGGGCGGCGTTCCAGAGTGCGTTCACCGGTCAGACGGTGACCCAGGACGATGTGAATTTCACAACGACCGATTCTGCGTACCACAATCTGATCGACGGTAAGACGGATCTGATCCTGGTGACCAGCCCGTCCGATGACGAGTTGGCGGCGGCCAAGGCGGCCGGGGTTGATCTGGAGGTCATCCCGGTGGTGGACGAGGGTTTCGTCTTCCTCACCAATGTGGACAATCCGGTTAACTCGTTGACGGTGGACCAGATTCGCGACATCTATTCGGGGAAGATCACCAATTGGAAGGATGTCGGCGGCCCCGATCAGCCGATCACCGCGTACCAGCGTCCGGTGAACTCTGGGTCGCAGACCGGGATCATGGACCTGGTGATGCAGGGCACACCGATGGTGAGCGCGCCAGTGTTGGAGATTCCGACGATGTTTGGCCTGGTCTATTCGGTGGGCAGCTTCGATGGCAGTGGTGGATCGCTCGGGTATTCGTACTACTATTTTGTGACTCAGATGTACGGTGACCTGGCGGCGAATCCGCAGTTGAGCAAGATCAAGTTGATGAGCGTGGATGGGGTGGCTCCGACGTCGGAGTCGATTCGTTCGGGGGCGTATCCGCTGCACACGGCGTACTACATTGTGATCAACAAAGCGGCTGCGCCGGATAGTCCGACTCGCAAACTGGCGGCTGCGATGCTGGGCCATGATGGGCAACAAGCGGCCCTCAATGCTGGGTACGTCCCGGTCGACACCTCGATTCCGCTGCCTGTCCCGCCGCCGCCCGATCCGAACGGTCTGACCAGTTTGGACGAGACTGCCGCGGTGAATCCGCTCACGTTCACCAAATCGGTGGAGATGCTTCAGAGTCCGCTGGGGTGTGTCCAGGTGACCCGTGTTCAGGTGTCTGGATTGAAAGATGCGAGTGTTCAAGACACCATCAACCAGGAGTTCCGGGCTAAGCAGGACGCTCTCGGAGACTTCGTCTATCAAGATAAAGATGGCAACATTGTCGATAGTGATACTCCTGGTGCGGTGCCCGAAAGCTGCTCCGGACCAGACGATGTGCCAACGGTCGGCCCTCCAGTCATGTTCAGATCCACCCTATCCGGTGAGGTGGGGTTCAACTCTGGCAATGTGCTGTCACTGACAACACAGCTAGTTGCCATGGGATGTTGCTTCAGCAATAATGGGTTGCTCGGCACCGATGCGCTCAATGTCCATCTGGACACCGGCGAGGATCTCACCCCTGCCGATGTCTTCACAACAAACGCGAACATTGCCGGCATGATCCAGCTTGAGGCCCAGGCCTCCGATCCCCAGTGCGATGAAACCTGTGCCAATGACAAGGCTAATCAATTCCGTGACGATTCTCATCAGCCCCTTAGTCTGTCGCCCGATTCCGCGACCGTCATGGGAGTGACAATTCCCTTCGAGTCGTACTGGCCTCAGGTCGCCATCTTCAACAAGTACGCGGATCTCGATGTGGCGTACTCAGGCTCTTCCCCGGCGACATGTCCGGTGGTGACCACTGGTTGGGATGCTGATTTCCAGGCATGCGTCCCCCTCACGGCGACTGCGGAAGATTTCGGCACGGTTGACCATGTTCCAGGCAATGGCGATGCAGTCAATGTTCCTATCCCCATCCAGGCCGGTGAAAGATGGATTGCTGGTTCCCTGGTTAACGAATACTCATCCCAGGTGTGTGATGGCTCCTCGTTTATCGAAGCAACCCCTGGCACGGGGATCGACCCTGTGACAGGCGATGATCCAACTGGTCCTTCGGTCACACTGGACGAGAATTTTTCGGGTGATCCACTGACGACGAGACTGTGCATCCTCACCGTCAATGATGACACCCATCAGGCGCGTCTTGGGGTGGTCACTCTCGTTCAGGATCCTCCACCCAACTCTGCGATCTTCACGGTCGATCCGCCGGATGGCACAACGGTGACCACAGGAACCCCGACCATCTCTGGCACGCTCACAGACCTGAACGGTCAGCCTATAGCGGATCAGTACGTCGTTGTTGACGTGAAGGACTCGACAGTGTCTGGGTGTGGCGCCTCCACAGACGACCAAGGCCAATGGTCGTGTACCATCATTTCAGCTCTGCCCGATGGCACTTTTGATATCGTCGTGAGCGGATCGCCCATTGTCTTTGCAGACGGTACCCTCGGATATGCCCGAGCCGAGATATCCCTGATAGTGGCTAATCCCAATGCTCCCAATTCTCCTGTCATCACTGCTCCAACTGACAATCAACAAGTCCAGGCGCCGATGAATTGCGATGATGCCCGATACCAGGGCTGCACGCTTCGTACCGTCATCACGGGCACAGCCGATCCAGGGACAACCATTGACGTTTCCTCTCCACAAGCCCAGACGTCGAATTCGACGACAACGGGATCTGATGGTGTTTGGCAAGCGACTCTCAATGTCATGATGGGAACGAACACGACCCTGCCAGTCACCGTGACAGCTAGTGAAGTGCGCGACGATGTGCGCTCAGCCGATCAGACCGTGTCATACACCGTTGTCTCTTCCGGAGCGTACACAGTTCAGCAAACAGGCAATGGAGCTATGTCGGACGGCGTGGAGACGAATGCCGTGACTGTGACCAAAGTCGATGGTCCGCTGCTGAATCCGGTCACAGCGGGTAGTTTCACGGCATCTGCCGTCCCCGATGATCCAGCCGTCAAGGTTGTTCCCCCGAGTGTCACAGCACAGGACGGCACGGCAGTCTTGAGCGTCTCGTCGACCTCCAAGGGGGCGCAGGGCGTGCAGATTTCCGTGGACGGCCAACCTGTGCAGTGGGATAGCCAAGGCAATGCCATCTCCCAGTCGGTGATCTTCATTGACAAGACTGCCCCTGTGATTCTCGTATTCGACGCAACTCAGATTTCGGGCACAGCCCCAGCTGGCACAACAGTACAGCTGCAGTACACTCTGGCCGATGGTCAGAAAAACACCGTCGACGTTCCAGTCGATGCAAATGGACAATGGAACATACCGACCCCGACTGATGCGGTATCCGGTAACCTGACCGCAGTCACGATCGATGAGAACGGTCAATTGTCCGACACAGTATGGGAAAGTCTGGACCTCGTCGTCCCGGTCGTTCCCGTGGTCGAAGTGGCCGATCTCGATCAAATCTCCGGTACGGCCGAAGGTGGCACGTGGATCCGAGTCAAGGATGCCAGTGGAACGGTACTGGCTGACACGACAGCTTCATGGGATGGTACATGGTTGATTCCGACGCCAAACGTTGTCACGGCAGGTCAGACTATCTCGGTGACGTCAACCGACGCTGCAGGCAATGAATCGGACCCCGCCACAGCCGTGATCGCAGCAGCGGAACCCACGCCCACACCGGCTCCGACGCCGACCCCAACGCCGACGCCAACCGCGACTGCGACATCGACTCCGAAGCCGAGTGAGACTCCCACGCCTACACCGACGCCGACTGAGACTCCCACGTCAACCGGTACTCCGACAACGGCACCGACGCCGACTGAGAATCCCACGCCGACAACGACCGGAACTCCGACTCCGACGCCAACACCAACCAGTACGTCCACGTCGACTCTCACTCCCACGCCGACTCCCGCGCCAATGTCGACCACGACGGCGACGCCGGTTGGTACTATCGATGGACAGTGGACGTTGGTGTCGTGGAGTGATCCCTCACCCGTGCCGGTCCGGCCCGTCACTTTGTTGATTGACAATGGCGCGATTGGGGGAGCTGCGCCGTGCAACTCGTACGGTGGGTCTGTCACGATCACAGACACGGGTTTCACGCCCAGTCAGGTCATTAGCACGGTGATGCTTTGCCTCGGAACCGATCAGCAGGATGGTGACACCATCATGCAGGGCGAGTTGACGTACCTGAGCCTGCTGCGTCAGGTGACGTCATGGGCGAAGGATGGCGATGCGCTGGTCCTGTCTGCCGACGGCAAGGAACTCTTGCGTTACAGTGCCGGTATCACACCCCCTGCGACCCCGGAACCTACCCCGGAACCAACAGCGAGCACGACCCCCACACCGACGCCGACGCCCACGCCGATTGTGAATCCGACTCCGGCACCCACCCCAAAACCAACACCGACCAAGGGCGCACCTCCGACAGTGAATCCGTCTCCGACTGAGCAGCCGACCCAGACCTCACCTCTGACTCCAACGCTGACACCAACGCCAACACCGACGCCAACACCGATTGTGAATCCGACATCGGCTGTGAATCCGACGCCGACTCAAGCTGCCGCACCAACATCACAGCAGTTGACCATTGTCGTCCAATCGGCGCCGTCGGGCCGGGATTTCACCTTCACAGGTTCGGGTTTCGTACCCGGTGAGCAGGTGGGCGCCCAGATTCATTCGGAGGCGATTGACCTGCAACCTGCCATCGCTGACCCCGCGGGCCAGGTGTCGTTCCAGTGGAGTGTCCCTGAAGGCTTCTCCACTGGTGCTCATCAGATCGTGTTCACTGCCGCATCGGGTACGGTGACGCAGACCTTCACCGTACCGGCCACGGGTGACCTCACGACCGTGACAGCCCCAACCGGTGGAACCACGACAACAGATCCCATCTGGCTGGCACTGGCCCTCCTCCTGGCGGCAGCTGGTGTCACCCTCCTGCGTCCTGTGCTCAGGAGAAAATAGGAGCGGGACAGCGAGACTTTACAGTCCTGGGCGTTTTCCGATGGAGTACGTCGCGGGCTTGATGGACGCGAAGAAATCTGAGCCCTTGTCGTCGACGACGATGAAGGCGGGGAAGTCTTCGACTTCGATCTGCCAGATCGCTTCCATGCCGAGTTCGGGGTACTCCAGAACCTCGACTTTCTTGATGCAGTCCTGGGCCAGGCGGGCGGCCGGCCCGCCGATCGACCCCAGGTAGAAGCCGCCGTGTTTGTTGCAGGCCTGGGTCACACTCGGTGAGCGGTTGCCCTTGGCGACCATCACCATCGACCCTCCTGCCGCCTGGAATTGGTCGACGTAGGAATCCATCCGGCCCGCGGTCGTGGGGCCGAAGGAGCCGGAGGCCATGCCGGCGGGAGTCTTGGCCGGCCCGGCGTAATAGACAGGATGGTCTTTGAGGTACGCGGGCATCGGCTCCCCGGCGTCCAAACGTTCCTTGATCTTGGCATGGGCGATGTCGCGCGCCACGATCATCGGTCCTGACAAGGAAAGACGCGTGCGTACTGGATGTTTGGACAGCTCGGCCAAGATCTCGGGCATCGGCTGGGTCAGGTCGATCGAGACAACCTCCCCACCCAGCTCAGTTTCGCTGACATCGGGCAGGAAGCGCCCAGGATCGGTGTCCAACTCTTCGATGAACACCCCTTCCGGAGTGATCTTGCCCACGCACTGCCGGTCGGCAGAGCAGGAGACTGCGATCGCCACCGGCAGCGAAGCCCCGTGACGCGGCAGGCGGATCACCCGCACGTCGTGGCAGAAATACTTGCCCCCGAACTGGGCCCCGATGCCCAGGTTCCGGGTCATATCCAAGACCTGTTGTTCGGTTTCCAGGTCTCTGAACCCGTGCCCCAGGGCCGACCCGGAAGTGGGCAGGGTGTCGAGGTACTTGGCGGAGGCGTACTTGGCGGTCTTCAGGGCGAACTCCGCCGAGGTGCCGCCGATGACGATGGCCAGATGGTACGGCGGGCAGGCGGCCGTACCCAGCGACGTCACCTTCTCCTTCAGGAACGGGATCAACGAATCCTCGTTCAAGATGGCCTTCGTCTCCTGATAGAGGTAGCTCTTGTTGGCCGAGCCGCCGCCCTTGGCCATGAAGAGGAATTTGTACGACAGCGCGTGGCTGGGCTCGGTGTCGGCGTACACCTCGATCTGCGCGGGCAGGTTGGTTCCGGTGTTGACTTCTTCGAACATCGTCAGCGGCGCGTTCTGGGAGTAGCGCAGATTCAAGGTCGTGTACGCGTTGAACACCCCCCGGGCCAGGCTGGCCTCGTCGGGACCAGGACCGTCGGTGAAGATCCGCGACCCCCTCTTGCCCATGATGATCGCCGTCCCGGTGTCCTGGCACATCGGCAGGACTCCAGCCGCGGAGATCGCCGTGTTCTTCAGCAAATCCAAAGCGACGAACTTGTCATTGTCAGATGCTTCAGGATCGTCGAGGATGGCACGCACCTGGGCCAGATGGGCTGTCCTGAGGTAGAAGGCGATGTCATGGAAGGCGGTCTGCGACAGCAATGTCAGAGCCGAGGGCTCCACCTGCAGAAAGCTGTGGCCACTGATACCTGGCACCAGGTGCACGCCGTCAGAGGTCAGCTTGCGATAGACGGTGGTGTCATCGGTGGTCGGGAGCAAATCGGTGTACGCAAACTCAGGCATGGTTGTCCTTTCGGGAAAGAGCGGGGATCGGCAGATGTGCATGATTCGGATTTCCATTCTTCCACATCAGATTTCATCCGGAAATGCCCGGCGCTGCCTCAGGATGTGCCTGTTGTCCGTACGACAGATCGCCCGACCCGGTGAACCGATGCCCGGAAGCTGCGCCTCACTTGAACCGTTGCTGAAATGGTCCGACCCGTGTGGCACACTAAGGCTATGGCGTTCGTCAATCCGGAAGACCAAGTTCCTGACTCGACTCTCCCCGCTCCCAAGTCCTCTGTCATGCCGCGTGCGCTCAGCGTCATGCTGGGTGTGGCCGCCTTTTTCATCGCTGCCCAGGGAATCCAACCCATTCAGTCCACCATCGCAGCGGCTTTCATGGCGCTCAACCTGGTGATCGTGGTCTGGCCGATCCAGCGTGTGCTCGCCAAACACATTCCGCGTTTCCTGGCCTCGCTCATTTCCGGACTGGTCGCATTCGGCATGCTGGCCGCCCTGATCTGGTCGATCGGCTGGACGATCGCCCGCCTGATCCAAGAGCTGCCCAAGTATTCCCCCCAGTTCAACAACATGATGTTGGAAATCAGGGACTTCGCCAGCCGGTACAACATCGACACCAACGCGGTCGTCAGCGAGGCCCTGGTCCAGTTGCGGGGGTTGATCCCAACCATAGTGTCCACCCTGGTTGGGATCACATCCAGCCTGACCAGTGTGGTCGGGCTGATCTTGATGATCTTGATGATCCTGATCTTCATGGTCTTCGACTCAGCGGGTTTCTCCGACCGGATGAAGCGCTTGGGCGAACGACACAACCCCACTTTGGCCTGGGCCCTGGACTCTTTCGCCAAAGGTACGAGGAAGTACTGGGTTGTCACGACCGTTTTCGGCTTGATTGTCGCCGTCTGCAACTGGATGCTCCTGCTCGGCCTGGGGGTGCCGATGGCCTTCATCTGGGCGCTGTTCTCCTTCGTGACGAACTACATCCCCAATATCGGTTTCATCATCGGCATCATCCCGCCGGTCATGATGGCCCTGCTGGCCAACGACCCCCTGACCGCGGTGTGGGTGGTCGTGGGGTACTTCGTCTTCAACACTTTCTTCCAGACCTTCATCCAGCCCAAGATCGCCGGTGACGCAGTCGGCATCACCCCGACGATGGCAGTGCTGTCCTTGCTGGTGTGGGCGTACATCTTGGGCCCGTTGGGTGCGATCCTGGCCATCCCGGCGACCTTGCTGGTCAAGTCGGTGTTGGTCGACATCGATCCGAACACACGCTGGCTCAACGCTTTCATCGCCTCGAACCCGACCACGTCGGATCAGGATCCGATCAGACTGTCCAACCTGCTGGAGCGGGCCAAGAAGATCCGCAAACTGACAGCCAGGGCCCAGAAACTGGGGGCCAAGCCGGAGGACGTCGAGGCCGCGCACCGGGAGTTGGCGGCCTTGGCCGACGCGGATGAAGACCAGCCCATCCAGCCACCCGCGCCAGACGCCTGACCAGGCATGACAGGGTGATTCACACTATCAGGCTTGTTCGTGGGTCCTGTCCAGCTCTTTCAGGTAGTTGTAGATCGTGAACCGGGTCACGCCCAGCGCGTGGGCAGCCCGCTCGGCTGATTCGCGCAGAATGAAGAACCCCGAAGACTTCAACTCGGCCACGACAGCCATCTTGTGGCGCTTGTGCATCAGTTCGACGGGGACGTCGACGGCGGTGATCGCGCGCAACAGCAAGTCTTCAGCCAGGTCGTCGACATCGCCGAGGAAGTGTTCGGAGGCGGTGTCGCCCCCCAGGCCGGAGTCGGGACCTTCACTGGGCAGCATCGTGGCCGCGAGCGCGGACATGAAGCGCCAGGCCCGTGTGTCGCAGTTGATGCACAGGGCCGCCACCGCAGTGCCCGACGTGGTCCGGAAGATGATCGTCGAGCAGCGCAGTTCCTGGCCGTCCAGACCGCGCCCGAGATAGCCCTGGCGGGTCACGAACTGGTTGTGCGCGGCCGATTGCAGGAGCATGTCGGTGGCAGGCCCGCCGACCGAGCGGCCGGTCAGCGACCCCTCCAGGGCCACGATCGAGTTGGGCAACTGGGTCAGGTCGTGCAACACTACTTCACACTCGCCGGGGAGCATCCGGGCCAACGGCGAGACCAGTTGGGACAGCGTCGACAAGATGGAAGCCAGTTCCACCTCGTCACTGTCGGTCAGAACAGTACGGCTGGACTCAGTCCCGTCGTACTGG
>WRFP01000056.1 GCA_009778725.1 Propionibacteriaceae bacterium | reverse complement strand
TACGTGTCACCGTGTCGACGATCTTGCGCGCCGACGAGTCGATGACCTCGTGGTCATAGGCCCGAAGCCTGATGCGGATTTTTTGTCCCGCCACGGCAGTTCCTCACTTCTCTGCTGGACCGGGGGCAACCCCGGTTTTCGCTTGGCTCCGCCCACAGTGAGCGGTTCCGTACTCCGGCCCACGCGGTCGGGCGTGTCGCGGGTTTTAGTCCGCACTCATCCCCTGTTTCCTTGTGGGTGGATTCCAATCAGCGATTGGGACCGTTGAGTTTACCAGAGACCATGGTGGCACACTGCCTCCGCTCACTACATCCGGAGCAACCTGATGATTCTGTCACACAGTCGTAAATAGGCGCAAATCGAGGGGTTGAACCACTAGGGATATTGCCAACAACGGCGGATCAGCGGGTGACCGGCGGGGTACGGTAACCCCTCGGGGGAGCGATTTTTTGCTTGGTAACCGGTTGGGCGGCGGGACGGGCGCCACCCAGCAGACCGGCCAGGCCACCTGAGGAGCCCGCGCCTGGTCCCGGGCCCTGGGACTTGTCGCGTTCCTTCTTCATCTGCTCTTGCTGGGCCTGCATCTCCTCCATCGAGTAGAAGCCGGACAGGGCGATGGCCACGATCACAGCCAGGATCGTTGGAATCCACAAGGACCAGCTCAGCAGCATGGGTCCGGTGATCAGCACGACGATGTCGATGCCGCGGATCAGGTTGAACATCAGGCCCGGAGGCAGAGCGCCGAAACCGGTCTGCATCATCGGCATGGAATAGTTGGCGGACTTGGCGCTGATCCAGCGCACGCCGGCGAGCAGTCCGGCCACGGCGGTCAACAGGGCCCGCATGAATGCCCCGGTCAGGCTCGTGAAATGCGTGTCGGTGTTGATGCCCCAGAAGGCAGCGGTGGTGGCGAATGCCCAGATGACGGCCAGGATGGCAGGCACTGTGGCCATCGCCTGCCGGATCTGGGGGTTGGACAACGGAAGCGTACGCGCCAGTCCCTTGGTGCGGGTCATGATTCGCATGGAGCCCAGCAGCGGCACAAACGCGATCAGCAGGACCAAGGACGAGATGAACGGGCTGAAGGTGTGGAAACCGAGGGCTGCCACCGCGTACGGGACGACAATACTAACCACGAACAACAGCAGTCTCTTCGGGTAGCGCCACAGCCGCTGGATCTCGCGCCACACCAGCGCCGAACTCTTGACACCGCGCCCGCGCTTGGGCCGCACCTGCCCGCGGCGCATCGAGTCGCGTTCCACCAAGATGTCGCGCATCAAGGCGAAATCCATGGCGAAGGCCGCTCCCTGCATCCCGGCGATCAACGAGCCGCCCGAGACGAGTCGCGCGCGGTGGATCATTCCCAAACGCCGCAGGGCCACGAATCCGGCCACAATGAGCAGGACTGCGGCGCCGATCGCGACCCAGACCACCGAACTGGTTCCCGGGATCCGGTCCAACTGCAAGCCGAACCAGTCCGCGGCCACGGAGACGATCACGAACAGGACTCCCACGGCGGCCATTCCGAGGAGCCATTGGACTGTCGTAATCAGCCAGGTACGCCCCCAGGTCTGTTCGGCGGCGGCCAGAGCGGTCAGACCTGCGGCGCCCACGGCCATGGCAGCCGCCCAGCGCCAGATGTCGTTGATCCCATAACCGGTCAGAGCAGCCAACAAGCCACCCAGGATGGCCGCGATCACGCCGACAGCGATGACCACGCCGACCAGGCGCTTCCACAGCAGTCTCCCCCGCCTGATCGGAGCGTCCATCAACCAGAATCCTTCGGCGGCCGAGGCGACCACCGGTCCGAACATTCGCGAAGCAGTCACCGTCAGTGCGAAGGCCGCCCCCATCACGACCCAGGGCAAAAGAGTACGGCCAACTGTGCAGGAATTGGTGTTGCAGCCGGCCGCAGTCGCCTGCGCCTGCCACACCCCGCCGCCCAGCATGGCGACAACCATGACGGTGGCGAAGACTGCCACATACCCGTCGGCCAGGACCTGGAAGAAACTCCTCGTGGCACGGCCCCGGCGCCAGTCGCGGATCAGGTTGCGCAAGTCGCGCTCCGACACCGGTTCGGGCGTGACATCGATCAAGGAATGGTCCCAGGTGGGCAGGTCGTACGCGGGGGCTTCCTCGTCTTGGACTGTCTGGTCTGAGACTGGCTGGTCGGCGACGTCCTGGTCACCAGTGTTCGGCTCCCAGGCTTGGGAACCCGGGGCTTTCTGGCCCTGTTTCTTCTGGCCTTGGGTTTTCTGGTTGTTCCCCGACGCGACGCCCGGCTGAGCGTCCATGCCGGTGAGGGACTCGCCGTCGCCAGCCGGCGCCGCGGGTGGGTTCACCGGTTTCGCCTTGAACCCCTGGGGGGTCCTCCGCTTCTTACTCATTGCGCGCACCACCGATATGCACAGTCTTGGTGGCCACGGTTTCGACGAGCTTCGGCTCATGGCTTGCCATGACAATGGCCAATCCTTGTTCGCGCTCTTCTTTCAGGCGCTGGGCCAGCCACTCCACGCCCTCCACATCCAGGCGCTGTTCGGGCTCGTCCAGGACGAGGACCTGGCGCGGGCGTACAAAGGCCGTGGCCAAAGCCAGACGCCGGCGCTGGCCAGACGACAAGGTTCCTGGCAACTGGCCGGATTGAGGGACGAGCAGCACCTCCCCCAAGATGGCATCCACAGCCTTCTCCGGATCGGGTAATCCGTACGCTCTGGCCAGCAGATCGAGATGTTCGACCACCGACAGGTCGGGGAAGAAGTCGAGGTCGTCAATGACGGTTGCCATGGCCGCGCGGACTTTCGGATCGGATTCACGCAAGGGTTGCCCGTCAATGTCGATCGTGCCGTCGTCGGCCTTCTCAGCCCCGACCAGGCAGCGCAGGATCGTCGATTTCCCCGCGCCATTGCGCCCTGTCAAGGCAATGGCGTCCCCGGGCCAGACGTCGAGAGAGAAATCCGAGACGACGACATGGTCCCCGTACGCCTTCGTCAGATGAGCGACCCTCAAAATGGGTGTGCGTGCTTTTGCCATAGGGTCAATTGTGTCCCATCCAGGTTCTTAATCCTAAATACACCACCGCTTCGGCCCGTGCCCGCCCCGTGAGCCAAGGATCCGTACACTTCACGAGGTAGACTATCGTCTCGGCTTACGGGAGACCGGGCCTGGGGAACAGGCCACATCATGGAAGGACACTCGATGGATCAAGGGACTTTTGAGACGTATGAATCCGAAGTGCGATCGTATTGCCGTACTTTCCCCACTGTTTTCACACACGCCAAAGGTTCCATCCTTCATGATCAGGAGGGGCGGCGGTTCATCGATTTCTTCAACGGGGCGGGGGCGCTGAATTACGGGCACAATCCCGACTACATCAAACAGCGCCTGATCGACTACCTCCAGTCCGACAACATCATCCATGCCCTCGACATGTACACAGTGGCTAAGGGTGAGTTCATCGAAGCCCTGGAAACTCGCATCCTCACCCCCAAGGGCTACACATATAAACTGCAATTCCCCGGCCCGACAGGGACAAACGCAGTTGAGGCCGCGCTCAAACTGGCCCGCAAAGTGACCAAACGTACCAATGTCTTCGCCCTGATGGGCTGCTTCCACGGCATGACCCTCGGTGCTTTGTCCCTGACCTCGGACACCGGCAGCCGGGCCGGGGCTGGACTGCCGCTCGGCAACGTCACCCACATTCCGGCTGGCTACCAATTCGGGGACGACTTCGCCCTGGAGTATCTGCGCACCATCTTGGACGACGACCATTCCGGGGTCGACAAGCCAGCGGCCATCGTCGTCGAAACCGTCCAGGCAGAGGGCGGGGTCTACGTGATCTCCAACGAGTATCTCCAAGGAGTGGAAAAGATCGCCCATGAGCATGACATCTTGCTGATTGTGGATGACATTCAGGTGGGCTGTTCGCGTACTGGCAGCTTCTTGTCCTTCGAACGCGCCGGCATCCATCCCGACATCGTGTGCCTGTCGAAGTCGATCGGAGGGTACGGCTTCCCGTTCTCGTTGACGATGATGAAGCCCGAACTCGACATCTGGTCACCGGGAGAGCACAACGGGACTTTCCGCGGAAACCAGTTGGCGATGGTCGCAGCCACAGCCGGGGTGGAGATCACCGTGGACCAGGATATCGAGGCCGGAGCGCGGCGACGCGGTCAGATCGTGCAGGATTTTCTCACCCGCGAAGTGGCCACCCTCGACGACAGCATTGACATACGCGGTCTCGGCATGATCTGGGGAATCGATGTTCACGAGGACGCCCTGTCGGCCCAGATCAGCCGGGCGTGTTTCGACCACGGAGTGATTCTGGAGCGCGCCGGGCGCAAGAACGGGGTCGTCAAATTGATGCCGTCGCTGGTCATCCCCGACGAGATCCTTGTAGAAGGGCTGGGCGTCATCCGCGATGCGGTGGTTGAGGTCCTCGGCCGGTAATTTCCCTGCGGTTCAATCGAGCACAAAGAAAAGGTGCTGGCCCGGAAAGAGGGAGAGGATCCGTGGCCAGCACCTTGAGCTTTGACAGAAAGGGAAATTCTCGCCAGGTGACCACCTCCTCGATGTATCTGAGAATTAGTCTGCAAGGCTGAATCACAGACTGCTCTAAGAATCGCCGGTGGTTGATCATGGCCAGTCAGACACTGGGACAGCATCGGCCAGTCGGTTTATTGATTGGACTCCACGTAGTCGGGGTACTTGCCGTCCATCCATGACAGGGCCGACACGATGGTGTCGATGGCGTACTTGATGTGAAGGTCGAGCTGTTCGTCGGTCAGGCCGTAACTGTAGTCCATCGAGAAGTCAGCCAGCACAGCGATGACGCCCTCGCGCTCGCGCACACTCAGCATGGGCCACAGATGTTCCGCATTCCACTCGTTGGCGTGCAGGGCTGCCGCGGTGAATTCGGTGGAAGGAACGCCCCGGCTCCACACGGCGTGGGCGAACAGGATCTCACGGTTCTTGCCCCGGAAGGAGAAAACGAACCAAAAACCGTCCCACCAACCGCCGATGTCCCCATCGTCGGACACTTCATAATGCCAGTTGTGCGAATCCAGGCAGGCTGAGACCCGACCCGTGCTCAACGGCGCCAGGTCGGAGTTGGTGTTCGAGCCCGGCTTGGTGAAGTAACCCATCAGCTATCCTTGTCTTCCCAAGACGTGATGTTATCACTGGATTCAAGGGTACGACCGGCTGACCTCAGATAGGTGGCGTAATCTCCCGAGGCCAGGGTGCTGAAACGTCTGTTGCGGCGTCCGGAGGATACGAACCCCTGAACAGCCATCGCGAAATTGGTGTCCGCGCTTTTGTCGCTGAGTTGGGCGGCCACGTTTCCGGCCAGCCACCACGCGTGAGCGGCATCTTCGGTACGCCCCAGGATGGAGAAGCGTGTCGCGGACTCCTCGGCCATCTTCAACGCCAATTCTTTGTCCTTGGTGTCTCCCCAGGTGGCCATGACCCGGGCGAGAGCATCTCTCAACAAGGCCCGTGACAAGATGTAACGCCTCAGCAGGGGCGAACCGAGCAGGCTGGCCTCGAAGATGGCGGGCATGATCTCCTCCATCTTCTCCACACCGGGAGGCCTGGCGGGCGTCGGATAATCGACTTCAGCCAGGCGTACGAACGTGTCGTAGTCGTGCTTGCGGACCATCGGCGCCCAGGCGACGAACATCGGCGTGATCTCTTCGAGGGTGACTCCTGAGGCATGCAGCAACGCCTGGGCTTCGACATAGTCATGGGTCGCTTCGCGGAACTGCCCGATCTCCTGGCAGTTCCGGGCGGCTTCGGCCCAGCACCATCCCGCGCTGTCCAGCCATCCATCCGACTGGGCCTCAGCGGCCGCCAATCGGAACAAGGTCGCGGCCACAGCGTGGTCGCCCGCCTGAAACGCATGCTCGGCCTGGACCCGCATCGTATTGACGGGTTCCTCGAAGGTCTCGGCGGGCACGGCAGACTCGTCAGATGACACCGGGACAATCTCTTTGGTGACGAACACCAACGGCCGGGCAGTGGGCTGGGTCGCCATCACCTGTGCCAGTCTGGCTGCTTGAACATCCGTTGAATGACGGCGGTCGAAAGTCTCGGTCAGGGCTGAGGCCTGAGCTGTCACATCGGCTGCCAGTTCGGCGATCGTCGGCCCTGGTTCGGCGTCCGCCAACTCTGGTTGCGCGACCACGGGTCCAGGATCAGCCAGCGTCGGCGCAGGGTCGGTCAGCGTCGGCGCGGAGTCAGCCACTGTCAACCCGGATTCGGCCTGCTTCACCAGCTGGGCGCCATGACCGCGGGCGACCAGACAGGTGGTTCCGGCAACGAGGTGCCGCAAGGTCTCCAGCCGGGCGTACGGACTGGCCGTGGCCAAGCCTTCGACAATCTTGTCCACCAGGTCGAGGGCCATGGCCACCACATCACCACGGGCGAAGACCTCGAACAGCCGGGCGTACGCGACCAGGACGCTGAGCGAGGTCGCCGCCTTCATCTCGGCCACGGTGTGGGGCAGGATCGCCTCCGCCTCCTCCTCACGGCCCATCTCCACGTAACACCAGGCCAGCATCGACAACATGGAAGCGGGTTCACGCGAGCAGGTCAGTTCCGAGGCGACTGCGGCCTGAAGAATCGCCGCCGCGCCTTCCATGTCGCCGATCTGGATCAGATAGTCGGCGTGATGCTCCTGATGACAAGCGGGGCAGGAGTCCTCGTCGTCGACCGGCATGGTCAGCCAGGTAGTGAAGGTCTTCTCCAGTTGCGGGCCTCCCCTGAGCAACTCCCACTCCAACCTGCAGGACCAGACTCGTTCCATACCCCTGTTGGCAAGGGAAAACCTTCGCTCCATATCGTTGAGGGTACGTTCCACCCGTTCCACCGGCACATCGGGATTGCGGCACAGGTCGTTGACGATCCAGCCGAACTCCCAGAACAAGATATTTTGGTCACCGACGTCGAAATGCTCCGGATGGACATCCCACCAGCGCAACAGCTTGATGAAGGGGACCACGGCCTGACTAGATTCCCCCGACCATGTCAGCGCTTCCACCAGGGATTCCAGGGCGTACGCCCGGACCTCGTCGGGACCCTCGGCTTCGATCAGACGAACCTGACGCGCGGCTGCCTCGGCGCGGGAGCGCCCGAAGGGCATCGAACGCACCCGTCCGATGGCGATGGTCGCCTCAGGAACCGACCTGCCCATCCCCACCTCCATTCGACGGCAACCCCCACCTCAAGAATGTCTCCAGGGAGTCGTTCATCATCTCGGCCTCCCGGGAGTGCAGTGGCTCGCCCGACAATAAGACAGCGGAGACGTACATCGACTGCAAACCAGCCTTGAAGAAGGCCGTACTGGGATCAAGGGAGAGCCAGCGGCGCACCGTCGGATTGGTGTCGTTGAAGATGATCTGGCGGGAACGCTCGTTGGGCATGGCGAATTCCTCGAGGACCTCACTCCACACGTCATCCTCGTCGATCAGTTCCTGTGAGCCGTGAGGACCGGTGCCACCATTGGAGTCCTGCAGGATCATGGCCGGCAAACCTTCCGGTTCGAAGCAACGCACAACCGGTTGGATGTCCAGGGCCTCGAGCATTTCTGAGGCGGCCGCCACTTGCTGGAAGATCTCCAGTTCGCGGACCGGTTCGACCTCGTTCAGCGCCTGGGAAATATCGCCGGACGTCAAGGGGCGCACCTTCCACTTTGGGCGGGTGGCCAGTTTCACCATCAGATCGGCATCGTAGACGTACCCGGCGTTGACAAGCAGAATTCCTTGGGCTCTGGCCACTGCGCCAACCCGGCGGTACTCCTCCAAAGACTCGGTGTAGATAACCTCGCCCTGCTTGTCGGTCACTTCGCGCAGGGTGTGGATGCCTTCCGTCGTCTCGAAGGGCAACACTTCCGCGGCCAGGTCGAGGACGATGTCGTCGGTCAGGGACAGGGAACGCAAAGCCAGGTGATGAGTGTGGACGAACTCCTTGGCGAGCGGGGACTGGGAGCTCAAGGTGTCGATGACCCAGGCGCGCAACTGCCCAGCCAGGGCTTCCTGGGTGGCCAGCAGGGCGTCGTCGCTGTACAACTGCTCGCGCGAGGCCGTCGGAGCAAGTCCGGTGGCGTTGATGGCGCACCTCACGAAGAAGGCCCACTCTGGAACCAACCCGGTGACGCGATTGCCCAGGAGCATCTGCTTCAAGTACACGCGGTGATAGCCACCAGAACCGGGTGGCACGGCGTCGGGGATGACGAATGCCACACCGGTCAGCCCTGTGACGGGAACACTCAGGTTGATCGTCGCCATCGGGGTGAATCCCATGGTGGCCTCGCAGAAACGCGCAAGACCCTCGCGACGGGCCAGGCTGTGGACATACGGCTTGTCCCAGGGCAGCTCTGGCTCCGAGATCCGGCGCCACACGTACGGCTGAGGCGTCCCTGCGGGTCGCTCAGTGGTTGGCTGGTCCCCGGCAGATTCATCGGGTGACTGCGGGGTATCCGTGCCGCTCAGCGGTACTTCGACCAGGACCTCGACCGGCAACAATGACCCGAACTCCGTCGCGAGTGAAACGACTGTGTCGATCAACATCCAATGTTCCATGCCACGCCGGGGTAAAATCCGTACCACCGAACCCACCGGATCGTCCGTGGACCGGTCCAACTCGCTTAAGTCATAGTGTCCGTCGTCGTGTCCGGTCCACTTGACCGCAGGAGCGTTCAGGTCCCGCGCCGAGCGCGAAACCAGCTCGATCGTGTCGGCCACCATGAACCCCGAGAGCAGCCCGATACCGAACTGTCCGAGGAATTCCTCGCGGCCCACACCGAGATCCAGATCGCGCTTCGACGAGCGCCCGACCGTGGCCAGCAATTCCCGGGCTTCGGCGGATGTCAGCCCGATTCCGGTGTCACTGACCTCCAACCCGCGCCCACCCCAGGAGCGAATCCGGATCTGGCCCAGATGGTCTGGTTCCAGGTCTCGTCGCGCCGTGATCGCGTCGACGCCATTCTGCAACAGTTCGCGCAGATAGACGTTCGGCCCCGAATAGAGATGGCGCGCCAGCAGATCCACGATTCCCCGCAGATCTACTTGAAACGTCGAACCCTTCTCGTCCATTACTTTTCCTCACCCGGTACGTTGTTCGTCAATTCGGCCAGCCAGGCCTGAGCGCTCACATCCGAAGGCATCCTATATCCCCCACGAGGACTCAGTGAACCCCCCAAGCTCACTTGTGGACCGTCCGGCATGGCCGAGCGCTTGTACTGATACGTGAAGAACCGTTTCAGGAAGAACGCCAGCCATTTTCTGATCGTGGCCAGATCATAGCTTACCTTCAGATCAATGGTCCAGGATGTCGGCCAGTGACCGGTCGCGGCATCGTGGAACCCGTGCCACGCCAAATAGGCGATCCGGCTGGGCACCTCCCCCAGGCGCAGAAAATGGTAGAGAAAGAAATCGTGCAGGGCGTAGGGCCCGATCGCCGATTCGGTGGATTGCATCGCCGCATTGTCTCCAGCCGGTACGAGTTCGGGGGAAATCTCCTGGTCGACGATGGTGGTGAGTATGCGGCTGGTGTTCTGATCGAAGATCCCCTCGCTGATCACCCACCGGATCAGGAACTGAATCAGTGTCTTGGGCAGCCCGGCATTGACCCCGTAATGGCTGATGTGGTCGCCTACCCCGTAGGTGCACCAGCCCAGGGCCGACTCCGACAGGTCGCCGGTCCCGATAACCATGCCGCCGCGTTGGTTGGCCAGCCGGAACAGATAGTCGGCCCGCAGCCCCGCCTGGACATTCTCGAAGGTGATGTCGTAGACCGGCGCGCCGTCGGCGACGGGATGGCCCAGGTCGGCCAGCATCTGGTTGGCCGCCGGTCTGATGTCCACCGTCTCATGGGTGGTTCCCATCGCCTCCATCAGGGCCAGCGCGGAATTCTTGGTACGGTCGGAGGTGGCGAACCCAGGCATGGTGAAAGCGAGAATGTCACTGCGCGGCCTGCCCAGGAGATCCATCGCCTTGGCCGACACGATCAAAGCCTGGGTGGAATCCAGCCCCCCCGACACCCCGATCACAGGCTTCGGGTTGCCGGTGGCCGACAGCCGCTGGACCAGGGCATTCACCTGGATGTCGTAGGCTTCCCGGCATTCTTCAGCCAATTTGTGCGGATCCTGGGGGAGGAACGGGAAGCGGTCCACCTCGCGCCGCAAGCCGATGTCTGCGGCGGGCAGGTCACAAGCGGTGACGACCAGTCGGGTCTGGGAGCCGGCGATCTGGTGGGCCGGATCGCCTGGCAGTACGGTGCCGAGACGCGTGGAACTGGGCTGGACCCGGTGTGCCCGTTCACGGGCCAGTCGCCTCAGATCGATGTCGACGATCGTGCCCGCCGCAGCGGTCGGAAAGCGCTCCGATTGCCCGAGCAGGTCGCCGCATTCATAGACAAAGGTCTGGCCGTCCCAACTCTGATCGGTGGAGGACTCCCCCGGTCCCGCACCAGCCCACAGGTACGCGCAGTTATATCGGGCCGAGGCCGCCTGGGCCATCATCAACCGTCGCCCGGCTTGGCCGATGGCGGCTGGCGATGCTGCCAGACAGGCCACCACGCTGGCACCTGCCAGGACCGCCTGACCGGCGGGAGGGACAGCCGTCCACAGGTCCTCCCCGAACCCTGCGTGCACAACCAGCCCTGTCATGGGTTGGAAGAGTTGGCCCGGATCCAGGTGACTGCCGTGCGGGCCGATCCAGACCAGGTCGTCTGCGAAGTCTTCACCGGGAGCGAACCAGCGCCTCTCATCCAACGCCCCGCCCGCCAGGTGCACCTTCGGGACCACACCGAGCACAGTCCCCCGGTGGATGACCACGGCACAGTTGTAGACCCGGTCGCGGTGACGTACTGGCGCACCCACTATGACAAGGGACATCACATGTTCGGAGGCGGCCACAATCTCCTGAACGGCGTTCTGCGCAGCATCGAGCAAGACCTGCTGGGTGAACAGATCACCACATGAGTATCCAGTCACACACAGTTCGGGATAGACGCCCACAACCACGCCCTGCCGGTCCAGCCACGCCATATCCTCGGCGATAGCCCGGGCGTTCTGGTCAGGGCGCGCGAGACGAATCGGCAACACTCTGGCTGCCACCCTCGCGAATCCCTGCGCGTACGAACTGGTGAACTCCATACATTCAAGTGTCTCACGCGATCAAGGGTCGGTCTCTTGTCGTACACGAAGAATGTTCTGAAACCGCGGGACCGCCTACCTGGGCAGTGAAATGTCGGGGTCGTCCAGTGTGGAAAGAATGTCTTCATACATGTCGTACATGCACTGCTCCTCGACGACGATGGACAAACGCTCACGTACTTTCTTCTGCGGAGTCAGCGAGGTGAATGCCGCCAATAATGCTTGTCTGGTGAGACTGATCGCGTCCTCGTCATCGTCGCTGAAGACCTCAATGTGTCCGCCGATGGACGAGCCGTTCTCGTCGGTTGTATCGAACAAGACAACTTCAGCGTCGGCCTCGACCCGGTCGAGAACCGACTCCGCGGTTTCCGTCAGCATGTCCAACCACTCGTCCATCACCATGGAATCGGGGCGATGCAGGTCGATCCCATCCAGGGGCAACTCCGCCACCAGGTGGACCGAATCGTCATCGTGGGAATCAGCGGTGTCACTGTAGGCCGCCTGAACCAGGCCGGCAGCACCTTCCGGGGTAAAGGCCTGAACCCACGAAGCCAGGACGGACACCATCTTCTTGGGTGAATCCGCCTGCTTGACCGGGATCAACGCCAGGACGATTTCACCGCGGATCGTCCATGCCGGACCGGTTCCGGTGTCCGTCACCACGGCGAAGATCGGGGGCAGGAGCCCTTCGTACTCGGTGACGATCAGGCGGCGTACATCGAGGAAGGCCGGAAAGCCGGTCTCGGGGGCATTGACGTCCCCTCCTTCGTTGATGAGCTGATCCAGCTTGATCGCGGCTGTCAGCGCTTCGACGAGTTCGGCTTCGGCGGGAATGATGGTGAAGGCACCGGCCACGATGGCATCAGACTGCGACATGTCTACCCCTTTGGAGGACGTTGGGTCGGTGAAACGTGCTCACCGATGAATCAATGGAAGATGCGGACGTCAGCGGTACGTGGGCTGTCCGTAGCCCTGCGGCGGCTGACCCTGCGGCGGCTGGCCCTGGGGAGGCTGGCCGGGCTGACCCGACGTGGGGTACGTCTGGCCGGTCGGGGCTGCGGGGGCGGCTGCGGGCTGTCCCTTCGCCTGGGCGATGGATTGCGGCGTACCGCCATCCTCCTCGGACCCGATGGGGTGGACGACGACGGCAGTGCCATAGGCGCACACCTCGGAGAAGGAGGTTCCGATATCACCGGTGTCGAAACGCATACCCACGATGGCGTTGCCGCCTCGCTGAGCACACTGCTCCCACATCCGTTGCATCACCTGGTTGCGGGAATCGTACACAAGGTTTGTATATTCGGTGATCTCACCGCCGCCAATCGACTTGAAACCGGCAATGAAATTCGCACCAATATTGGCGCTTCGTACGGTCATCCCCATCACCTCGCCGAGAACGGCGTCGACTTTGTAGCCAGGGATATCAAATGTGGTCACAATCAGCATGGGATCATACTAGTGCCCTGATCCGACATCCACACCACCCATGTCATCTCAGCAAGATTGAGTCTCCTTGACTCAACTTTTATACTTGAGTGTGCTAGACTCAACTTTGTGAATGAGATCACAGCAACTCGGTCCCGCCGAGACACGACGGGTCACAAAGAAAAGGAGAGCAGGAC
>WRFP01000055.1 GCA_009778725.1 Propionibacteriaceae bacterium | reverse complement strand
TCAAGGAAAGATGTTTCCATCTCCTGTTCAACCTCGACATCGAGAATGCGTTCTGCGTTGTCCTCTTCTGCCTCAACCCTGGCCACACCAGCTCCTTCGACCGGGCCATGCTACCGCGTGAAGCCATCGATTTGCTAATACCCGAATCCGCCGATTCATGGCTGCTGCGCGACCCTGTGGAGGCACGCTGGCTCGTCGGGCGTCGCTCCACAGACGTCCAGTCTGCCTTCACGCCACCCGCCGACCCATCGCACCCCCACAGTGTCGCTCGCGACGCCAGCAATCGGTGGATTCGGGTAATACCATATCAGTTGTTTTTCAACATGGTCTGGACCAGGGGGAGCAAGGTGTGGCCATCGGGGGCGCGCACCTCGGACACAGACTCCGGAATTATCATGGGGAATCCTGACATCTCCACCGGGCTGCCGTGGGCGAGGACCTGCTCGACCGTGGGCAGTTCGCGGATGGCGATGCCCGCGACCTGGTCGGGATGTCTGACGGCGAATTCGGCGTAGAGCCGGGGATCGTGCTGGCCGTCGTCGCCGACCAGGAGCCACTGGATGCGCGGGAAGTCACGGGCCAGGGCCGCCAATGACGCCCGCTTGTGGGCGGGCCCGGAGCGGAACCAGCCGGTGTTCGTGGGGCCCCAGTTGGTCAGCAGCATCGGTCCGGAAGGGTAGCCGTGGCGGGCGATGAACCGCTCCAGGAAGGGCTGGGTGCTCCACGATCCGGTCGAGACGTACATCAGCGGCGAGCCGGGGTGCTGGCGCAGGAGTGAGCCGTACATGGTGGCCATCCCGGACACCGGGATCCTCGCCGACTCGCGCAGGACGAAGGAATTATAGGCCGCGATCAGCAGGCGCGGCAGATAACTGGTAATGATCGTGTCGTCCACATCGGAGACGATGCCGAACCTGACCTGGTCGCTGATGACGAGCACCGGAGCCTCGGCAACCGTGAAGTCTCCGGTCGAGATGGTGACGTGGTGCCAACCCGGGCTGAGGCCGTGACGACTGACCGCGATGTCCACGTAGCCGTCCCGGTCGGTCAGGGCGTCAGTGACGTGACCGCCCACGCTCACCTGGACAGCCCGGTTGACGGCTGGGACGGCCAGGAAGTTGCGCCAGCCGCGTCGAAGAGCCCAGACCTCCTCACGGGTGGCGGTCAGGGCGGGGGCATTCTTGGGCAGTATGATGACGCGGGCGAGGACCCGGAGCCGGGCCTCAGATCCGTAGCCGGTGTACGCGACGATGTGTTCCCGCCACCCGAAACGACGTAAGGTCGTACCAACCCGACGGTTGATCCGCTTCTCAATTCGGGCGGCAATGAATGGTCGTCCTCGCACGCATACCTCTCGGAAGTCTGAATCGAAGTCCCTCTTTCTGACATGATGGCATATGTGAGTGAGTTTTCGTACGGCGACGGTCCGTACCTGTGGGATTTGCTGCCCAGCGTGGGAGCACACCTGGGGGTGTCTGGTTATGACCACGATCTGATTGGCCTGCCCAGTTCGCGCCGTTACGTCGTGGTCCTCGTCGACGGGCTGGGGTGGGACATCACACTGCGCGCCTGTGCCCAGGCCCCCTCGATCGCGTCGGTGATCGGCGACGCCGCCAAGCTCAGTGTTTGCATGCCGACCACCACTGCCGCCTCCCTGATGAGCCTGTGGACGTCGGTTCTGCCGGGAAGCCACGGCATCATGGGCTTCTCCTTCGACATGGGCCAGGACAGTTCCCGCAAGGTCGCGACCCCTCTGTCCTTCAAGGAGCCCATCGAGTCGGCCAGCAGTGTCCTGGACGCGATGGCCGCCCAGGGTGTCAGCGTCAGTTGCGTGGTTCCCGCCGAACACGTGCACTCCGGGTTGACCCTGATGGGTACGCGTGCCGCGGAGATGATCGGCGTCGATGTGACGGACTCACCAGCCAGGATCGACGCCACGGTTTCCGCGTCTCAGCGGGGGAATCAGTCTGTGGTGTACGTCTATGAGTCTCGTTTGGACCAGACCGGGCACAAGCGCGGGGTGGCTTCTCAGCAATGGGCCACGGTTCTGACCAACATCGACGCCTTCCTGGAGGATCTGCGCTCCCGCCTGGACGACGATGTGTGCCTGCTCGTGACCGGCGACCACGGCATGGTCGACGTCCCCTCCCACGCCCGGATCGAGATCGACACCGACCCGGTCTTGAACCAGGACCTCAGGCTGGTCGGCGGCGAGGCCAGGTTCAGGCATCTGTACACCGACCATCCCCAAGCCGTCCTGGAACGGTGGCGGGAGTTCTGCGGCGCCGACGCCTCGGTGATGAAACGCAGGGTGGCGATCGACTCGGGACTGTTCGGACCGGTGGACCCGGCCTACCTCACCCGGATCGGTGATGTCGTGGTCGTGGCCCACACCACCGCGTACTTGACCAAGTCATTCCCCGGGGAATACTCCCTGGTGGGCATGCATGGGGGCTGGACCTCAGCCGAAAGATACGTGCCGCTCCTGGTGGATCCGGGCTGACCGGGTTGCGGCCCGTTCAGGTCCTCAGGATCCGCCGCCGAAAATAATCTCGTCCCACGAGGGAACTGAGGCCCGCTTACGGCCCTTGCGCGGAGCCGGGTTGTCTGGTGTGGGCGTGTCCGCACCGGTCTCGATCAGAGCAGGTTGGCCCGACAGCGGTTGCGACGGCTCGGGATGAGCGTGGGCATGTTCCGGCACAGCCTGTGCGGCTTGGTCGTGGGGTTGCTCGGCCACGGGCTGTGGTTGCGGGGGCACCGGCTGGTCTTGCGGAGGCAGAGGTTCGCGCAGCCCGCGGAAAATGCGGACGGAATCCTCATCGATGACCGAGATCATGTCGTAGAGCAGGTCGATGTCGGATCGCAAAGAATCCTCATCCTCATCCTCAGCCTCATCTTCATCGTCATCGATGTCAAGATCCTCGATGCGCGACAACCCCAGTGTCGGCTCGTCGCCCAAATCGGATTGGACCAGGGACAGGTGGGGCACGACCTTCTCGGTCGGTTCGTTCTCGGTGTCGTACGACGTGACCAGCGGGAGATCCCCGACCAGAAGGCGGGCCGCGTCGTTCTCGGCCAGTGAGAACCGGCCTTTGGGATCGAAGAGGAATCTGAGGTTGATCTCCCGGTCATCCACCTGGGATAGCCCCTGGATGATCCAGCGTCCGTCGGACCTGCGCCAAGAATCCCAGGTCACATAGTCGACGTCCTGGCCGCGGGTGAGGAGGGCCTCAGCCGCCGTCTGGTACAACCGTCGCGCCGAAGCCGTCTCACCGCGGCGTCGTACTGGAGAAGACAAGGCGGTGGCTGTGATGTGTTCGCGTTCGGCGAGGATGGGGGCGGCGAAAGCCTCGACCCTGTCCGCGGGCAAACCGGAGGCTGAGATGACGTCGGCCAGCGACTCGCCGGAGCGTATCCTCAGCTGGATATCGCGGGGAGTCAAGGTGGCCTCCATGCCTTCATCCTCTCAATCGGCCAACAGTTCTGTGAAAAAACCTCACGCTCATTATCGCGCACCTATCACCCGGGTACGGAATCCGACGCTCAGAACATGGTCAGATTGCGAGATTGTCTAAGAACACACCGTACCTAAGTGGCGAACTGCGTCTGTTTGTGATACATATGTGCGGTTGGTGATGCACACGAGAGGTGAGGGTTGATACATGGCGACAGACTATGATGCTCCGCGGAAATCGGATGAAGAAATCAGCGAAGACAGCATTGAGGAGTTGAAGACTCGTCGCAATGACAAGAATTCGGGGTCAGTGGATGAGGACGAGGCAGAAGCTGCTGAAAGCTTTGAATTGCCTGGGGCGGACTTGTCCAACGAGGAGTTGACAGTACGGGTGATCCCGCGTCAAGCAGATGAGTTCACCTGCGCCGGATGTTTCTTGGTGAAGAACCGCAGTCAGATCGCTGTTGTCCGCAACGGGCAAGAATACTGCGTGGACTGCGTCTGACCAGGGACGTCGAAGCCTGGTGAAGGGCTTGCTGTTCGGAACCTGAGTCGTTCAGAACTGAGGTGAGTCAGCGTTCGAGGTGATGGCGCGCCTTTTTGCCATCCCGCGGTGGAAAAAGAGTTGGACCAAGCCCACGCCCAGGCCGGAGGCGAGGAACCAGACCAGGGCTTGGCGTACGGGGACCTGGGGATCCTCGGGATCGGGTGGCTCGGCGCCGGTGGCGAGCTTCCAGGTCTTCTTGAGCGCGAATCCCGCGAGGAAGGTGACCCCTGCCGACAACAAAGCGGTGAGAACCTTCTCCACAACCTTCTCCATCTGACTCTCCTTCACGGCGTTGCTCTGGGCGGGCCACCGATGAGGCCACGCCTGTCAGGTAGTCTAGTATCCCGGATGGCCCACCGCCGGAAACGGCCCGTTCGTGGGTTCCCGGTTCTGGGCACACAAATCCAGGAGTAGCAATGGACAATCCCGAAGTTCTGGTCGTACGGCGCGAGGCTGCTGCCGCGGTACCGGTCTACGCCCATGGCGACGACGCCGGCGCGGACCTGGCCATCGTGGAGGATGTCACCCTGGCCCCCGGTGCGCGACAGGTCGTCGGGACGGGGGTGTGTGTGGCCATTCCTGCCGGATTCGCGGGGTTCGTCTACCCCAGATCTGGACTCGCGGCACGGTGCGGGTTGTCGATGGTCAACAGCCCCGGAGTCATCGACGCCGGTTATCGCGGAGAGATCCGCATCTGTCTCCTCAACACCGACCAGAGCCAGCCCATCCATCTCAGCAAGGGCGATCTGGTCGCCCAGATGGTCATCCAGCGGGTCGAACATGGCGAGTACGCCGAGGTGGAGGCCTTGCCCGATTCTCATCGCGGCACCGGGGGTTACGGGTCCTCGGGCGGTGTGGCGGCCTGGCGGACCACCTGAGCGCTGCTGGCCGTCGCCCGCTGTCATGCGGCCTGGGCAACGCACCAGTTCACGCAGTGGACGAGTAGTCTAAGGGTGGGAGTTGGCTGGTGGGACAGAATTCTTCAGTACGCCCCCGACCAGGAGAGCAGAGAGGACTGACGTTGATCTTTGGACGCAAGAAGAAGACCGGGCCGGATCGAGACCAGGACGCGGAAGCGTTCGAGGTGGTTGAGGAAGACGCCGACGACGCCTTGGATGACGATGACGAGTTCGACGACGACACCGACGAGACCGACGAGACCGAAACCGACCAGTGGCGGCTGTTCGACGTCAGCCAGGATTGGCGCGATGACGGGCCTTTCGACATCGATGAGGTGGATTTGACTGCCGACGAGGTCCAACGGATCGATCTGGGGGCGGTGATCATCACCCCGGAGGAAGGCCTGAACGTCAAGTTGGTGGCTAGCCCGCAAACCAACCAACTCCTCCACCTGATCGTCGAGCACAGCCCGCAGTCTCGCTTGCAGCTGACCGTCTTCGCGGCGCCGCAGACAGGCAACTATTGTGCCGATCTGCGCGAGACCCTGATTGCTCAAACCCCCAACGCCAAGGTCGTCACCATGGCGAAAGGACCCTTTGGAACCGAACTGCGTCGGGTCATCCTGGTCACCGACGAGCAGGGACGCGAAGGCTATGCCCCCTTGCGGGACTGGTTGGTCGCCGGTCCGCGCTGGGTGCTGAACGCCCGGCTGATCGGGCAAGCTGCTCTGCACGCCGAGGGTGGGGAAGCCGCCGAACAGTTCGAGGAATTCGTACGCAACACCATCGTGCGCCGAGGTGATCAGGCCATGGTACCCGGGTCCGTCGTACCTCTGAGCGCGGGCGACAAGACGTGAGGGCATCGCCGACCGCAGAGCGGATCCGGTCGGTCTTCAAGCGAGTCTGGTCCAGCGACGAAGACTTGGTCGACGAGGAGTCACCCGACGAATCCGGGCACCCCGGAGCCCAGGCCATCTCATCGGTCAAAGCCAGAGAACGAGTCGGGTTGTTCGGCCACATCCAGTCTGTTTCGGCCAGCCCGCCGGGGGCCGCCCTGAGTTTTCAGGCGGACCTGGGGGACGGTACGGGACACATCACCTTAGTCTGGATGGGCCGGAATCATGTCCCGGGGATAGTGCCGGGCATCGTCATGCGCGTCTATGGCAGAACAGCCCAACTCGGACAAGAACTGGTCATCTACAACCCCCGGTATGTCGTCGAAGCCCCCCGGGACAACACCTGAGGCATCATGACAGCCGCGTACTGGCCGTCAGTTCGCCATGGCCATGGCGACGACCATGGCCATGATCGGAGCAAGAATTCCCGCGACGATTCCGAGGATTCCCATCAGACGACCCCTCTTCGTGGCGGCGGCGACGATCGACAAGATGAAGCCGACGACACCTGCTGCCATGGACACCAGGAACAACCAGGCGGGTTGCTGAAGGTCGGAGAGTTGTTGGTCGGACAACGTGCTCAGGTCTGGAGTCGTCCCCGTTCTCATCCAGCCTGCCCCAAAAGCGTTGGCCAGCCCCACCATGATGCCGTGCATGGAAACCACGAAGAGGATTCCCGTGACGAGCACGATCACGAAGGCGATGATCCCCAAGCGACCTGACTTCTGCTTCGGCTGTTCAGAGGAATAGCCCGGCGCCACCGGGGCACCGTAACCCTGCTGATAGGTCGCCGGTGGATAGGAGGGAGCCGCCGGCATCTGCGGCGAGGGCGCTTGCCCCGGATACTGCGGCGGTGGGGTGTAGGCATTGTCGCCATAAGGTGGTTGTGTCATGTGCTCATCATACGGGAGCAGAACGGTGACGCATCACGTACCTCGAAATCTTCGTCCCACCCCCGCCTGCGACCCCCGACAAGACATGGTATTTCAGCAAGCTAACGGCTCACAACACGTAGTCGATCGCTTCACCGGTCGGCTGAAGACGGTCCTTCGGCTTCGGCGGCGTACGCGGGCCTACACCCAGGTGTGTTGTCTCGCCCACACTGAGGCCTGAGCGCGCCGAACCACCGGGGAAAAGGAAACCGGCCAGTTGCTTTTCGGCGTCCTCGGGTACGAGGAAGAGCAGTTCATCCCCTGTTTCCAAGGTGGTGCCCGCATCCGGGGCCAGTCCGTGGCCGCCACGGATCAGCGCCACCAGGATGACGTCAGAGGGCCACTGCACCTGGCCGATGGTGTGTCCGATGTGGGGGCTCGAATCTGGCAAGGTCATTTCCACCAGATCGGTGCTGCCTTTGGTGAAGGTGAACAGTCTGACGAGGTCGCCGACGGTGACGGCCTCCTCCGCCAACGCACACATGATGCGCGGGGTGGATACGGCCACGTCGACGCCCCAGACCTCGTCGAAGAGCCATTCGTTGCCTGGATGGTTGACCCGTGCGACAGTACGCGGGACGCCGAACTCGGTTTTCGCGAGCAATGAGTGGACCAGGTTGGCTTTGTCGTCTCCGGTCGCAGCGATGGCGACATCGCAGGTTTCCAGGTGGGCTTCGGCGATGGTGTCCAACTCACAGGCGTCGGCCAGGAACCATTCCGCTTCGGAAACCGAGGCCAGCTTCATCGCTTCGGGCGCCCGGTCGATCAAGAGGACCTGGTGACCGTTGGCGATCAACTCCCGGGCGATGAAGCGTCCCACGTTGCCGGCGCCGGCGATGGATACTCGCATGGCGGCCTCCTCACTTGGTTTCCCGCGGCAGGGCGAGCAGGCTCCTGCACTCGTCGACCGATCCGGAGTCGGCCATGACGTACAGCAGATCGTGGTCTTGCAGCACCGTCGTCTCGTCGGTGGTGATCGCCGAACCGAAGCGGCCCAGGGCTGGGATGGGCGTGTTCAGGCATTTCTGGATGTCTGTGATGGGCGTTCCGACCCACGACTGATGGTAGTGCAACCCGACCAGGCGTACTGATCCGGAGGGATCGCGCCACAAGGACTCCGGGCCGAGGTCGATCAGCTTGCCCAGGATCTGCTCGGCCGACCACCTGACCGTGGCCACCGTGGGGATGCCGAGCCGTTCGTAGACGACAGCCCGGGAAGGATCGTAGATGCGGGCCACGACCGTGGCGACCCCGTAGTTTTCCCGGGCCACCCGGGCGCCCAGGATGTTGGAATTGTCGCCGTTGGAGACCGCCGCGAATCCGGCAGCCCGCTCGATTCCCGCGTTGACCAGGACCTCCCGGTCGAAACCGACTCCTTTGAGGGTTGTGCCGTGAAAGGTCGGACCCAGTCGGCGAAAGGCTCCGGCATCGACATCAATGACAGCCACGGAATGACCGCGCCTCTCCAAACCCCTGGCGAGGCTGGATCCCACCCGGCCGCATCCCATGATGACGTAGTGCATGATCCCTTCCTCGTCGCTGGTCTTGGGGACCAGATTAGCGCAGAACAGTCGCTCTTCCTGCTTATGGCTGGCTTACCGATTGCGGAGTGTCTGCCGTTTCCCTGAATCACTCGACCAACTACAGGTATTGATCACAGATTGGTGTGATGGTGATTCGCTTGAGTTGAGTCTTCTTCGCAATCAAGTGGCAACCACATTTCGTGAGGAACGATTGTACGAACAAGCTTTGGAGTACCGAACAAAGACCTTGGGCGTCGAAGATGTGGGATACCGGGACTTTGAAGACTCCTGTTGGAGAGATCATGGAATCGTTCAACTTGAGGGGAACGAATATGAGGCTCGCATCGCCCGCAATAGTTCGGCTCGATTTCGGTTAGAGCTTCGCACAAGTTTTCTTCGACATAAGTTGTTTTCAGGGGAAGATTGTCGCATAGAAGCTTCAATGCTTCTCGACAAATCTATTGAAATGGCAATGCCTACTTTTCAGATGAGCTGTCTCCACGCACTCGGTGCTTTTCAGCTTGCTCGTCCAAGTGATCTCGCAGACACTATCCATCGCATGCAACAATTATTGCCACAATATCATGGCTGGTCTTCAAAAGTCGGTGAACTCCTTGCCCTTCGGGCATTGCTCACCGGCGACTCAGAAGACCTTGCTGCTGCCGCTCAGACGCTACCGAGGTACGAAATCCGCCCTTCTAGTTGTATCTTGACTGAGGTGTTGCTTGACTATCTTGGCTCGCCATGGCCGACGACAGGTCAGCCAGAGGAATGGCTTATTCCGTACGACGAGGTGTGTACGAATTGGCTTCAATTGGCAGAGGGTGTCGTTGAGCGTGCTAAATCTTTTGCCTGACCAAAGGAAGCATGGGTGGATTCATGTAACCTGCTGTGCGCTATTAGATTAGTCGTTGGCACAATCAGCATGACATGCCAGCGGGAAGGAAAACTATCATGCAGAATGAGGAAGCTCTAGTTCGATATCGGGAACTCTCTGCCGAACACCATGTCGATGTCTGGACAGAACCGGTGGATGTACTTGACCATATGGAAGCGCTTCAAGACATGATTGCCTCGGGGGTACCTGGTTCATATCCCAAGGCGTTCGTCTATGACCGTTCAGGAATTACACCATACATTGGTGATTGGACGGTGTTTCGGTCGTCGTTGGTGGACGTGAATATGGATAGCGCTGTGCAAGGTCGTGTACTTGCAGAGATCGACGAACAGCTTCAGCGAGCTGATATCTTAGGCCACCAAAACGATGATGACTACGTGTCGTTTGAGAACGCTCATGTCGGTTTGCCCGATTCGGAGTTGGTAACGGTTGCACAGGCTATCCTCGACGGAGAAACTGAATCTGTTCCCTTCCCGATTTCTGTGGAGGGAAACGAAGACGGCGAAGTAGTCACATCAGCTGCGATGCAACACAGGATTGCTTCTGCGTTGACGGCTTACGGCCTGCAAGGTTGGACCGTCATCGAGGAGCGGAACATGTCTGCTCAAGCCTCTGTGAACGGTCCAAAGCAGCGGGTGCGTGTCCGCGCAGGTAGCACGTTTACACCTCGCGGTGCCGATCGAATAGTGGCTCATGAGGTGGGAGGGCACGTGCTCAGATGGGCGAATAGCTACGACCAACCAGAGGCGTGGGTGTCTGTCGCGTTAGGCCACACTGTTCCGACTGAAGAGGGGTTGGCGGCCTGGCGGGAAGTTGAGTTCGGATTACAGACCGCGGAGCAACTGCGGGTGTATGCCGCTCGCGTCATTGCCGTCGACTCAGCAAGCCGAGAAGGCTTGGCTGATGTCGCTCGACGTATTGCTCCCTATGTCAGTGTGCAACAAGCTGCTGAGATTTCCATCCGGTCAAAACGTGGCTTACAGGACCCTAATCAGCCCGGAGGGCAGACGAAAGACTGGGGTTATCTTGCCGGTCTTCTAATGATGGCGAGGCTCGCAGCAGATGATCCGGACATGCTGAGTCTCATGGGAGGAGTGAAGTGGCCATTGGAAGACGCTCCGCTCATTGTTGCATTGCAACGCCAGGGTCGGGTACACCTACCTCAACACTTGCCTGATGCCGGGAGGCTCGGTCTTGAAACTGTCTGATGAAAATGCAGTGTACCTTGTCAGATGGTATTAGTAATTGAGGTGAGGGCAGACTTGATGACAAGGTATGTGGCGCTAGGATTATTCCATGATGTACTGCGGGTTTGCTGACGATTTTGGAGTGCCTGCGCTTCCGGTAATAGGCCGAGTTTTTTGCTCGGGGTCTCCACGACGTACTCCGGCGGTCCGAGGACAACTGCGTCAGGCAGTGACGAGTTCCATGGAGCTGACTCGGAGTCTGTTTCAGATTCGGTTGATTGGCGCCAGGGTATTGTTTGAGGAAGAAGACCAGGATGATGGCGTTTATCAATATCCTGCGTACACAGTCTCAGGCAGCAAGCCACCAGGTTCGGATAGGTCCGACCGGTTGAAGCAAGGATTGTTCAGTCGAGATGGTAGAGACGCTAAGTCCGAATCCACCGATCCAATTTCACCTCCCGTCAAGGAAGAATCTGATGATGTTTGAATCGTTGATTGTTGGCGTGGCAGCTAGCCTTGTCGCGTCGGTGGTGTGGGTTGGGGCGCTGAGATTACTGAGACCGAGAGTTGACATAGCGAAAGTGGCTTGTTATTCGCCGGGTAAACATCAGGTGACAATAAAGGTGGTCAACCGTTCCCGAAGGGCGATTGTCGGGATTCGTGTTGAGGTTGCTGTCATCACTCAATTCCGAGCAGCCGGTGGTCTTGTTGGCCACCGGCTTGTAGTGCCGTTGCTTTCACCTGAGCCACTCGCGATCGAAGGATACAAGCGAGACAATGATGATAGAAATGCCTATCGTTTCAGCACACTCATTCTCAGGGACGACATCTTTACTGGTGAATCGTCAGCCTTGCGATTTGGAATATACTGCCAAGATGAGTTGTCCGGTGTAGGGAGATTAGTTCAACAGTCCTACTTCGACGCATCTGAAGTGGTGACAGGCTCCTATTCGAAAGGGCAGGATTTTCGTATCGTCCAACATAATGACGAGGGTGTCGAGGCTGATTCCGGAGAGCCAAAACAAAGCTAGTTCTTGATGATGGTTCATCTGGATTCCAATGCGCTTAAACTTGTCGGTTCCCGATTCGGGTAAACTGCGGACACATGCGCTCAGACCGGATCTCCCGATGTGTGACCACGTCGCGTCGCCATCCCAGTGCCTACGGGACCACTGCCGCTTCTGGGCGGGGAGAACCCATGATCGTCCGGCTGGAAACCACCGATGTTGCCCATGGTGGGTACTGTGTGGCGCGGCATGAAGGGATGGTTGTCTTTGTCACGGGGGCCTTGCCGGGCGAGGTGGTGGATGTCGAGATCACGGCACAGCGGGCCAAGCTGTGGTATGGCCGTACCGTCCAGGTGTGTCAGGCCTCACCGGACCGGGTGCCGCATCCCTGGGAACTGGCGTTGCGCACGGGGATCGGCGGGGCCGACCTGGGTCATGTCAGCCTGGAGGCTTCCCGGCGCTGGAAGGCCCAGGTGATCGAGACCCAGATGCTCAGGCTGGCGCACAGGCCAGTGGACGTGGTGGTCGAGGAAGCTCCCGGCGATCAGGCCAGACACGGACTGGCGTGGCGTACCCGAGTGACCTTGCAGGTGGTGGAAGGCCGGGTGGGGATGTACGCGGCCAAGTCCCACCAGATCGTGGAGGTCGATGGCATGCCCCTGGCCCATGAGGACATCCACGACGCGGTGAAGAAGGATGCTGCGCGTGGGGTTCCCGGCCCGGATGGGCCCCGGACCTATGTTCGCCCCTCGGACTCGCCGGTGATGGTCCACGCCGAGAAAGACCTGGCCACACCGGCAATCGTCGAGGAAGAAGTACGCACCGCTGCCGGGCGGTGGACCTATCGGGTGGGAGCCGACTGTTTCTGGCAGGTCCATCGCGCAGCACCGGCGGTTTTGGTGGATGCTGTTGTGACGGCGGTGGAGGGTGTGGCGGGTCCGGTCCTGGACCTGTACGCCGGAGCCGGGCTGTTCACCCAGCCCTTGGCCGACCTGCTCGGTGAACCGGTGACCGCCGTGGAAGGTTCGGCGCGGTCGGTGGACTTCCTGCGCCTCAACACGGCTGGTCAGGACGTGGACTGCCTGGTCGGTGACGTGACCGAGGTTCTGTCCAGTTTCCGGCCCAGGTCTGGTGGGGTGGTCGTCTGCGATCCTCCTCGCCGGGGCGCGGGTCCTCCAGCCGTCGCCCAGATCGCCAGACTGGGGCCCGAACGCGTCGTCTATGTCGCCTGCGATCCCGCGGCCCTCGCCCGCGATGTGGGTTTGTTCGACGGCTTCGGTTACGAGCTGACAGCGCTGCGGGCCTTCGATTTGTTCCCGCTGACCCACCACGTCGAATCCGTGGCCGTGTTGTCCAAGCGGTAGTCTGCGGCTACCTGGTCCAGCCTGAACGAAGTAGGATGGCGTTTATCCTGAATCCACCGATCCATTGCTACTCCGCAACCCCAGATGGGCGCCCTGGCCCCATCGCCAACGCTCTACAGACGTCCAGTCTGCCCTCGCGTTGTCGCCGTGCCCAGTGCACCCATCTGGT
>WRFP01000054.1 GCA_009778725.1 Propionibacteriaceae bacterium | reverse complement strand
TTAGCCCGTGCTGCAGCAAGTTCTCCAGCTGAGAGCGTTGGGATTGGCATAGTTGTCTCCTTTGCAACTAAATATCAAGGTGTTAGCGCTGTCTACCCCTCAAGCCCCACACACACTACTGAACTTAACTTTCACTCACCACTGTGTTCTTCGGTACAACCGTGATTCCATCGGGCGAAACGAAGAACCCTCTTTCTTTGTCGTGATCGTGATTCACCCCAATCTCAACACGGGGACCCACTTTCACGTTCTTGTCTAATATTGCCCGGCGGATCACCGCCCCTTCCCCGATCTGACAACCGGCTAAGAGAACAGCTTCTTCCACCCGACTCCACTTGTGAATCATACAGTCTGGGCTTAACACCGAACGATCGACGTCACCACCTGAAATGATGCACCCGGCCGACACGATGGAATCTTCCGCCGTCCCCCGAAGAACGAACTTGGCTCCGGGGGATTGAGCCTGATTAGTCCAGATCGGCCATTTCCGATTGTACAGGTTGAATTCGGGATCGATACTCACCAAGTCCATATGGGCTTCATGGTACGCGTCGATCGTACCGACGTCTCTCCAATAATTGCGATCTTTCTCTGTCGCTCCCACCATGTCGTTGGCTGTGAAGTCGTAGACACCGGCTTGAGACGCGTCGACGAAGGCCGGAACGATGTTTCCCCCCATGTCGTGTCGCGAATTGTCGTCCTCGGCGTCCTGGATCAGCAGGTCGACGAAAGATTGCGTGGTGAAGATGTAGTTCCCCATCGACGCGTAGCACTCGTCAGGAGAGTCGGGTAGTCCGGGAGGATCGGCTGGTTTCTCCAAGAACCTCGAAATCGTGCCCTGTGGCGTCGCGTCGATGATTCCGAACTGATTGGCTTGCCACCGCGGAACGCGGATTCCAGCCACTGTCGCCGCCAGTCCCGAGGCTATGTGGGCGGTCAACATCTGCTCGACGTCCATCCGGTAGATGTTGTCGGCGCCGAAGACCACCACGTAGTCGGGTTTTTCATCCGTGATCAGATTCATGGACTGGTAAATAGCGTCAGCGCTTCCCTGGAACCACTGCTTACCGGTTCGCTGCTGAGCCGGGACCGTGGTGACGTACTGGTTGAGCAGAGTCGACATCCCCCAGGTCAGGGAAATATGCCTGTCAAGAGAATGCGACTTGTACTGAGTCAAGACAGCTATCTTCCTTAAACCGGAGTTCACCAGATTGCTCATCACGAAGTCGATCAATCTGTACGTCCCCCCGAAAGGAACTGCTGGCTTCGCCCTATCTGCCGTGAGAGGCATGAGTCGCTTTCCCTCGCCTCCCGCGAGAACGATAGACAGGACATTTGGTCTGACTGCCATGCGCCTACGCTAAAGCCTTTTTGATCAGATGACAACTTTATCCACCAGATTCCAGGAAACCTGAGGCGAATTCTTACGATTGCACATTTTTTTGGTGGAAAAATGACTCGTCCGCGCACTGACAGCGCCCAGGGGTTACCAGACGTTGGCGACCACAACCGGGAACACCTGGATCGTCCCGGGCCATCGGGCATGTTGGGAATACCCAAATGGCACAAGATGTGGGACGATGCCGTTATGCGCATATCAATTCTCACCCGTGAATACCCCCCATTCATCTATGGCGGAGCTGGGGTGCATGTCGGACAACTGGTGTCCCACTTGGAACCCCGATGCGATCTGGTCGATGTTCAGTGCATGGGCGAACCCCGCCCGGGAGCCACTGCGCACCCGGAAACCTTCCCGACAGGGGCCAATGCTGCTCTGCGTGTTCTCGGTACGGACGTGGCTATGGCGGCCGCCGTACCGCAGGTCGACATCGTCCACTCCCACACCTGGTACACGAACATGGCCGGGCTGCTGACCTCCAAGATGCTCAACATCCCCCACGTCGTGACCGCTCATTCCCTCGAACCACATCGTCCCTGGAAGGCTGAACAACTCGGAGGTGGATACCGGGTGTCCAGTTGGGCCGAACACACGGCCTTCCTCGACGCCACCGCCGTGATCGCAGTTTCTGAGGGCATGGCACACGACGTCCTGGAATCGTACAACGACCTGGATCCCGACAAGATCTTTGTCGTGCGCAACGGCATCGACACCGATGATTTCTATCCCGAACCCGACACGGCCAAACTGGTCGAATTGGGGATCGACCTCGACGCTCCCCTGGTGGTCTTCGTCGGGCGGATCACCCGCCAGAAGGGCTTGGTCCACCTCGTCAGGGCTGCCCAGCAGTTCGATTCCGACACCCAGTTGCTCCTCTTGGCCGGCGCACCGGACACCCCCGACATCGAGCAGGAGTTCACGGAGGCCTTCTCCACGCTGAAGGCCACTCGCCACAACGTCACCTGGGTGGTGGACATGGTGCCCCGGCAAGACCTTCGAAGGATTCTGACCCACGCGTCGGTGTTCGCCTGCCCGTCGATCTACGAGCCGTTGGGAATCGTCAACCTGGAAGCCATGGCGTGCCAGACCGCTGTCGTGGCCACCAATGTGGGCGGAATCCCCGAAGTCGTCGTCGACCAGGAAACGGGGATTTTAGTGCCGTACGATCCGGCTCAGGCTGACGATCCGCAGTACGTGTCCAGGTTCGAAACCCAATTCGCCGAGGCGGTCAATTCACTGACCCGCGACCGGGAGCGTGCCACCGCGTTCGGCAAAGCGGGGAGAAACCGGTGCATTGAAGAGTTCTCCTGGGATAGCGTCGCGGATCAGACCATCAACGTCTACCGGCATGCCATCCAAACCTTCGCCTCGTAGACGTGCAGGGAACAGCGTATTTCAGCACGCTCCTAAGACTGTTGGCCGACCACTGGCTTCAGGGCCTCATACAGCCCGGTGGCTTCAGCGACATTCATCTCGACGACGAGACGGCCTCCACCGTCCACGGGAAAACGAAGAAGAATGCCTCGGCCTTCCTTGGTCACCTCAATCGGTCCATCACCCGTGCGAGGTTTCATCGCTGCCATCGTGATTCCTTCTGTCGCTCAATTCGTTAGTTACCATTATTCCAGATTCTGACCCGGCTAACCCGTCTGGTTCGGCGCCGATTTGGTCTTTCAGCCGTGCGAGTACGGCGTCCACGTCGTCCATGGCGTATCCACGGGGAACGACGAGAAATCGAATGTTGTCGAGATCCTCAGCGGTCAGCGGACCAGGTGGGAGTTTCAGCGGCACGCGGTCGACTTCGATGGGCCCGAACTGGCCCAGACCCCCCGCTGCGGCCACGGCGCCAAGCCCCAGCACCACGACTGCCAGGATGGCGATGATCCATTCCATTTCTCACACCTTTCTCGCGGTGATGATGTCGACGACCTCGTCAAGGTCGTCGGTGACCGGGATTTGATCCACGTCGGCTGCTGTGATGTAGTCCTCGGCCAGGACACGGTCTTTCAGCCAGTCGATCATGCCCGTCCAGAAATCCCGTCCGACCAGCACGATGGGGAACCGGGTCACCTTGCCGGTCTGTGTCAGAACCAGGGCTTCGAACAACTCGTCCAACGTCCCGAAACCGCCCGGCATGACGACGAAACCCTGGGCGTACTTCACGAACATCGTCTTCCTGGCGAAAAAGTACCGGAACGTGATGCCCAAGGTGAGGTACGGGTTGAGCGACTGTTCGAAGGGAAGTTCGATCCCCAAACCGATGGAGGTGCCACCGGCTTCGAAAGCACCCCTGTTCGCCGCCTCCATGGCTCCAGGCCCACCGCCGGTGATCACGGCGTATCCTTCGGCGGCCAGACGCTGTCCGATTTCGTAAGCCATCGTGTACATCGGCTGATCCGGCGTGGCCCGGGCCGATCCGAACACAGAGATGGCCGGACCCAAATCTGCCAAACTGTCGAAACCCTCGACGAATTCGGACTGTATTCTCATCACCCGCCACGGGTCTGCATTGCGCCACTCGCCGTTGACCGAGTCCAGCAGACGCTGGTCGGCGGTCATCCCGCCGTCGCGACTGCGGCGCACAACGCGCATTTGTTCCCGGATCAGGTAATCCTCGTCCACAAAATGTCAGTCTATCGTGCCGGTAGGACACGGCGGGGTGGTATCGCGGGAGAAACCGGGCCTGACAGAGTCTGAAGACAAGATTCCAGCACGCGTGTCACCATGGACGCGGCGTCTGGAGCCACCCCGCGAGGACATCCCGGCACCGTACAACGTCCTCAAGGGCGATGTGCTCATGATCGGTGTGGGCCAGATTGGGGTCGCCGGGGCCGAAGTTGACGCCCGGAACACCCAACTGCGCGAACCTGGCAACATCTGTCCAGCCAAATTTCGGGCGTACCTGGCCGACGCAGCCGACGAAGGAGGCCACGAGTTCGCTGGTCAGCCCGGGACTGGCCGACTCGGCGCCGTCGAGGATGTCCACGTCATATCCGGCGAAAATCTGGCGTACCATCTCCTCAGCCTGGGCCAGATTCTTGTCGGGGGCGAAACGGTAGTTGACGATCAGATCGCACCGGGCGGGGATGACGTTGCCCGCGACCCCGCCTGAAATCCCCACCGCATTGAGTCCCTCACGGTAGACCAGCGAGTCGATCAGGACGTTGGTACCCTCATAGTCGTGCAGAATGGACAATGCCCCCGCCATGTCGTGAATCGCGTTGTGGCCCAGCCAGGAGCGGGCCGAATGGGCAGCCACTCCCCGGGAATGAAGACCAACACGCAAGGTTCCCTGGCAGCCGGCCTCGATGAGGGAGTCGCTGGGCTCCATCAGAATGGCCATGTCAGCTTGCAGAATGTCCGGACGGCGTACGGCCAAGTGTCCGAGACCATTCTTGGCATCCTCGACCTCTTCGTTGTCATAGAAGATCCAGGTGACATCCGTATCCGCCCTGGTCAGCGAGGCAGCCAACGACAACTGGACCGCCACCCCGCCCTTCATGTCGACGCTTCCACGCCCGAACAGCGTCTCGCGCCCGCCGACCATCTCGATCCGACTAGGAAGATTGCCCGCGACAGGGACGGTGTCGAGGTGCCCGGCGACGATGACACGTTTGCCCGATCCGAAGGATGTCCGCGCCACCACGACATTGCCCAGCCGGATCACATCCAGATGGGAGTACGCCGACAGCGCGGTTTGTACCATGTCCGCCAGCGGCCCTTCTCCCCCGCTGACCGACTCGACATCCACCAGGCGCCGCAACAATACCGAGATATCCGCTTCACAATTCAGCACAGACTAAGCCTAGTAGGCTGGTGACCATGAGTGCTCGGATAGCGTCAGGCGTGGGAATCGCCACAGTTCATGCGACGACCGGGGTTTTGGACTGTTGGTTCCCGGCTCCACACCTGGGTCCTGCGGTTGCTTCCGACCCGGATATCGGTCTGCCGGCCGACCCCACGGCCAAGGTGCGCTCGATCCATCACGCGATCGTGCCCACCGAGATCGACCTCGACGCAACACCCGCCAGTGTGCCGGACGCGTACTTGAGACTTCATCTGTTGTCCCACAGGCTGTGCCAGCCGCGTACCATCAATCTGGAGGGGATCTTCTCGGTCCTGCCCAATGTCGTGTGGACATCGGTGGGACCGTGTGCCGTGGCAGGTTTCGAAGCAGTACGAGTCCGGCTGCGCGAACACGGACCGGTCACCGTCTACAGCGTCGACAAGTTCCCCCGCATGGTGGACTATGTCATCCCTAGTGGTGTACGGATTGGCGACGCCGACCGGGTACGGCTGGGTGCACACCTGGCTGAAGGTACAACTGTCATGCACGAGGGTTTCGTCAACTTCAACGCCGGCACGCTGGGGGTCTCCATGGTCGAAGGACGGGTGTCCTCCTCGGTGATCGTCATGGACGGGTCGGACATCGGCGGCGGGGCCTCCATCATGGGGACATTGTCAGGTGGCGGGCAGGAGATGGTCACCATCGGTCGTCGCTGCCTGCTGGGCGCTCAGGCCGGAATCGGCATCAGCCTGGGGGACGACTGTGTTGTGGAAGCAGGGCTGTACCTGACCGCGGGCACCAAGGTGACGTTGCCCGATTCCAGAGTCGTCAAAGCGGCGGAACTGTCCGGCCAATCTGGCTGGCTCTATCTGCGCGATTCGCTCACCGGCCAGGTCAAAGCACGCCCGCGCGCGGGTCGTACTGTCGAATTGAACGCAGACTTGCACCGCAACTGAGCGTGAGGAGGCTTCATGGCCAGACCCAAGGGAACGCGCGCGGCGGTGACCGGATTGGTCGCCATCGTCGTGGTTGTGGCGTTGGTCGCCTCCGGAGTGGGCTTGTTCCGCTGGGTCACAACCTTGTGGGTCCAACCCCCATCGGCGCCCATCGTCCGCTGTCAGGCACTGGTCAACTCCAGTACGGCCGACCTCACCCAGGAGCAGGCACGCAACTCTTCCATCATTGCCGGTGTCGCCGCCCAACGCGGCTTGGTCCCACGAGCGGTCTCGATCGCCTTGGCCACAGCCTTCCAGGAGTCGGGCATCCGCAACCTCGACTATGGCGACCGCGACTCGCTCGGGATCTTCCAACAGCGCCCATCGATGGGGTGGGGCACGGCCCAACAGGTCATGGACCCGTACTATGCCACCGGTAAATTTTTCGACGTCATGGTCACCGTCGACGGCTGGCAGAGCGCTGACATCGGCACCGTCGCCCAAACGGTCCAGCGCAGCGGCTTCCCCGACGCGTACGACCAGCACGTCGACCAGGCCCGTTTGTTGGCCTCAGCCTTGTCCGGAGAAACCCCGGCAGCCTGGTCGTGTGTGGTCAGAAATCCGTCTGGCCCCGATCCGGACCAGCTTCTCCAAGCCCTCACCCAGGCGTACGGACCAACCATCCAAGCCGAGTCCACCCCGGCGACGCCAGACCAGCCAGCTTCGATCACGCTGACCGCGAACACCGACACCATCGCCTGGTCCACCGCAGCCTTCGCCCAAAGCTGGGCCTCTCAGACCGGGGTCAGCGCTGTCAGTGTCGGGCAGTTCTCCTGGTTGGCCTCGCCCACGGTCCTGTCCGGATGGATCGGCACCCCCGAAAGCACGCAGACATCCACCACTGTGGTGATCAGTTTTTAGAGGCGGGCACCTTAGCGCCGATCCACCGATTCATGGCTACTACGCCAGCGATCGGTGGTGGATTCAGGCTGAGCGCACTGTCACGGTGGCGGCGAAGTCGTCGGCGATTTCGCGGACGTGATCCCAGTCGGTGTACTCGAGCATGGTCGTGGGGTCGGTCGGTCCGTGGGTCATGGTCATGATCATCTGGATGGCGAGCCTGTCCAGCGTGTTGTAGCGCGGATACTCCAAAGCCCCGGCGACCACTTCGACGTGGGTCGGCTTCCACGGAATCTTGGCCAGGTACTTCCGGGTGTACAGATGTGTTTCAGGAGAGCGTTTCTCAGCAGTACGGGCGGTCAGCGACACAGTCACCATCAGGGTCGGAACCGAGTTGAGCCACCAGCCGTACCGCTGGATGAGGGTGTCGACGTCTGCCGAAAAATGCCCGTACCGAACCGACATGACCAGGACCAACCCTACGTACCTGGATGGATCGGGAGCAGTCACCGGTGTCAGGGGGCGTACATCGGCTGCGACCCCCTGGGTACGCATCTGTTGGCCGATGGCCTCGGCAATCTTGATGCTCTGTCCGAAACGACTGCTGTGCAGCACGAGCACACGCGGCAAAGATGTGGTCATGTTTATCCTCACTGATTCCAACGCCCGAAACAGGACGGTTCACCGGATCATCCTACCGCGCCCGACAGGCCCCACAATGACGGTGTCGAACGACCGAACTACCGAGCGGGAATAAAGGAATGGCCATGGAAACAACGACCGGAAACAGCAAACCGCAACGTGAGGGTTCAGCGGTTTCTGATGTCTTGAGACATCACACACAGAGCGAACGACGGGAATCGAACCCGCATGACCAGCTTGGAAGGCTGGGGCTCTACCATTGAGCTACGTTCGCGAACTGGAAACGGGCAAGCCCGATTCGAGCGTGTTCAGTGTAATAGAGAGCTGACAACCCGGTCAAAAAACCGGCTCCAGCACCCCAGGTCAACTACCCTGTGGTGACCGTTCCGTAGGTCCAACTGTTGAGTCCACCCATGTCATAGACGTTCGTGTAGCCCATGCCGGCCAAATCCTTGGCGGCCGACGCGGCTCTCACACCCGACTGGCAGTAGACGAAAATCGTCTCTTTCTTGTCCGGCAATTGGGATGCAGCCTGATTCTTGATCTCGGTGTTGGGGATGAGGATGGCGCCCTTGATGTGCCCCGACGCGTACTCCTGCTCAGTACGGACATCGACCAAGATGTACGAAGATGACTGATCCATCATCGTCTTGGCTTGTTGTGCCGTGATCGTTTTGTACCCCCCACCGGAGCACGCGCTCAATACCCCCACGGCCAACACCACGCACACGACCATCAGCTTCTTCATAGTTGTCCTCCTCGGTGAGGCTTCATGATAACACTCCACCTGAAGTCCCAGGAGGTGTCTTGGTCAATGGGGACCACCCACACCCACTGCTCTATCTCAGTGGGTGTGGCACTGCTCGAACCGGCAGTCGGGGCTGTTCGAATGCCACGCAAGCTCACCGCGTACCGGCGCCGAAACCCGCTCTGAACATCTTAAAGAGCTCATTTATATGCCATATACTTGATCAATTACCTATGGATCGGTACCGACGACCGAGGCATCGAACTAGAAATCATCGGTTTTCAAGCCGAAGAAAACAACAACCTCATCATCATCAAACACATCATGCCAACCGACTTCAGGAGGACCCCATGAGTCACGACGTCAGCCTAGACAGATTCGTCTATGTCCCTGGAGTCAGCGACGTGGGCGACATCGACCTCGACGAAGAGATCATTCATGATCAGCACGGTCAAAGGATCACAGAAGCCGTACTCGACCAAGAAGCCGAGCAAATGGCACGTCAGTACCCAGGCCTGCGTCCGGGAGGGAAATCCCTGTCTGGTGACGGGAGTCACTCCCCTGTCCTTCGCCTAGTCGTGTCCAAAGAAACCCGCGACAAGGTGGACGCCGCAGCAGAGCAAGCCAACATGAGTGTCAGCAAATGGCTACGCCGGGTCATTGAGGAGAAGCTCGTCGCCTAACAAGGTTGACGAACATTCGACGATGGCATCGTGACTGCACCAACGAGTCGACGCAGGCTCATGCTCGGACGTGGACTGAGATGTGGATCAGAATCCAGCCGAGTAGCAGAACTGGGTGAGACTCCTTGAACACCGCATTCGAAAAGGAACAAACCAACCCGCACAAGAAAGGTGTGATGCACCAGCAACAGGCACTTCGGTTGTTCACAAACCGAGGCTGATGCGCAATCCCGCATCCACCTCGGTCATCAGGTCACCTGGCAGATCACCGAGGGCATCGAGCAGCAAGTACGTGTCAACTGTTATCAGTTCCGTGGTTTTGACCACGGAATCTCTGGGTAATCCAGCTACCCCTGCCGGTACGAACACCGCCCCTGGATAGCGGGCGGCGGCCAGATTCGACGTGAAGGATGCCACAATGACAGTTGGCAATCGGCTGGAATTCATCACAGTTGATTGGACCACGAGAACAGGACGACGTCCCGCTGGTGCATGACTGACATCCGGAGGCTGGAATTCGAACCAATACACCCGCCCACGGCGAGGATGCGTCACCATTGATCATTCCCCAAGCGTGCCTGCGAAGACGCGACACCTGTGGTAACAAACTCTTTGGTCTCCTGACGTGATTCCTCAGTCTCCAGGTCGATTGCTTCGTTGATCCGAGCCACCAGGTCGGCGCGACTCAACTCGTCCAAGTAGCGCTGCACAGCCACAGCATAGAACTGCGAACGTGACATCCCCAGCTCGCTCACCTTGGCTTCGACACCGGCATACAGGGAATCAGGTACGGAAATCGCTGTCTTCACAATCGAAGTATAACTCAGTATAACCATATCGATCAACAGACGCAGGGGCACGCGACACAGGCCGTTCAAGTTGTTTGGTATGCCCGGACAGCCGCCCATTGCATCGTCAGTGCTGTGCCACATCTTGGAAGACGAGTAGTGGTCCCCTAACAGATCAGGAGTTGACGAGTTCGCGTACTGGCTTCAGCGCGATCTCAACGCCGTAGGCCGACAAAACCTTGATCAGAGTGCTCAGCGTTGGGTTGCCGTCTTCCGACAGCGCCCGGTACAGACTCTCCCGCGCCAAGCCTGTGTCGCGCGCCAACGCACTCATGCCGCGGGCACGCGCCACCGTGCCGAGTGCCGCCGGCAACATTGCGATGTCTTCTTCCGCCACGGCCTCCAGGTAGGCGGCAATAGCATCCTCGGTGTCGAGATACTCAGCGGCATTGAACACCGGCAAATCTTGAACCCTAGTCATCGTCAAACCTCTCATTCCACTCTCGCGCCACTAGGCGTGCCTTCTCGATGTCCGCCGACTGCGTCGACTTGTCGCCGCCGCCCACCAGCAACACGATCTCGTCGCCGATGCGGGCGTAATACACCCGATAACCGGGACCCCAGGTGATCTTCAACTCGAAGACGCCGCCGAGGTCTTTGTAGTCACCGAAGTTGCCAGTGAGTTGAACCCGCTCTAGCCGGGCCACGATCCGAGCCCTCGCCTGCTGATCGCGCAGACGGACGAACCACTTGTCCCACTCAGGAGTTCTTCTCACTTGGACCACCCCCTCAGTGTAGCTCAAAAGTTACAATGTGTCACCGTATGTGTCACCGTATGTGTGCCGTAGGGTTTTTATTGCCACAACAATCGCCAGGGAGGCAGGGCGAGTCGCCCGACAAGCGTCAGTTGGTGAAGCGTCGCCGAGGCCATCGACGGGCTGCACGCTGGGCAGATTATCTCCGAGGCACAGGAGCCGCCTTTTGGTAAGGATGAGCGGCCACCGGAACAGCCGGCCTGAGGCCGCGTTGCTGACCGCACAGGTAGCAACCATTCCAACGGTTGAGGTTTCATGTGTCCCGCCATCGGCACAGTATGTGTAGCGGCAGGCCCTGACGGATCAGCCGCCCATCACCCCAAAGAGGTCCTGGTTCAGCAGGTTAACGACGAGATGCGGAGCCTGATCGCTTTCCCGCGAAGATGACTTTTCGCTGGAGCAAAGACATAGTGAGGCGTGTTTCAACGCTGCCGGTGACACTGGCGAGTAACGGCACGATCAGAAGAGAACGGAAGGACGGCACGCGGGTTCCGGTAACGCCCCAGATCAACGGGTACACCGCCACGCTCGACATCACCCCGTCTGACTAGGCGAGACTCGAATCGACTAGCCGAAGCATCACCCGATGGCACCGATAGGCACATAGTAGGATGATCGCACGAGCGTTGTGAGCATTGACAAGCGGTGGGACGCTCGCCGCCGGGACGTTGTGACGTTCATCACACGTGTGGGGCAGTGGCCCAACCCGAGGTCTGAGGACAAGGACGAACGGGGCATGTACACCTGGATACTCACCCAGCGTCTGCGAGTGTCCGGAAAACTCCCCAGACTCGCCGGGTTGACCGATGACCAGGTAGCCCTGCTAGGAGCGTGCTGAAATACGCTGTTCCGAGCGAGGACGTGCCGGGCGGGATGATCTGGTGACCCCACATCTTGTACATGGACTGGACGTCCATCGCAAGATGTGGGGTCACCAGATCGCCCGATCCGGTGCGCCGCAGCCGGGACATGGTATATCAGCGGGCTCCTAGACCAGAACGGCCTGCTAGGCGACGCAGCCGACCTGCCCTAGACGGCCCCCGCCCAGTTGCCGTTGCCCGGCCTGTCCACCAATAACCGACAACAGGCGGGGAAAAATGTCGGTGGCTGGTGTCAGACTGATGGCTGTGAAAGACGTAACCCCGGCGATTTGGCTTTCGCCAGTGATCGTTCCGGGGTCTTCACCAGACATTCTACGGGGGGGAGACGACACAATGCCAGCCATCGGCGCAACAGGCCAGCCATCGGCGCAACCCCGAGGTTCATGGGAAGGTCATTGCCGAGTTGTCGCTCGGGTTCTGGCGCTACATGACGACCAGTCAGTACTTCTCCAGCCTGTGGGTCCCAACGCTTAACCTGGGTTTTCCTGGTGCTCGTGGCAACGCCTGGCAACGACGGACCCAAGTGGAGTGGGCGATGGACCGACTCAGTTTCGTTCGCAACCGCGCTGCCCACCATGAACCGATCCATCGGCGAGACCTGGCTCGTGACCTCTCAGCAGCCATGATGCTGTGCGGCTGGGTGCATCCCGACGCACAGACTTGGGCGAAAGCTGTTTCGACTTTACCTAGTGTCCTCCAAACCAAACCGACTCGGAATCCGTGACGGTTCGTCAGGGTCGAGTCGGGCGCAGAATACTGTCGTGCAGCTGGGGTTGATCCTGTTCCAGTTGGCTCGGTTCACTGGCGTACCCCAGCAGCCCCGGTGTGAAACGCACACCCAGGTCGTCGTCGACATCCATCGGGGCCTTGCCCGGTGCGAGACGGTAGCATATCTCGAAGTCGTTCGCGTCGATGCCCTGTTGGGTGGTTTTCCACTGGGCGTCCAGCGCGTCTGAGCCGAACAGGTACGGGTCATGAGCCGAACGTGAACTGTCGGGTGCCTTTCGACGTGGTTGCCACATACGTGTCAGCCGTGGGGTCGAGGAAGACCTGGTCCAGACCTCGATGCAGAACTGCTGAGCTTTACAGCGTCTGTGTGGACAGGTCATGGGGCTAGGAGCGTGCTGAAATACGCTGTTCCGAGCGAGGATGTGCTGGACCCATGAAGATTCGCCACCCCACATCTTGTACACGTACTGGACGTACGTCGCAAGATGTGGGGTTCGAATTGTGGATTCTCTTAGTCGGGGCGAGAGGACTCGAACCTCCGATCTCCTGCTCCCAAAGCAGGCGCGCTAGCCACTACGCTACGCCCCGGTTGACCAACCATGATTCTACGGATTGATGGGGGTCAGCGCTAATCC